>JAFGDB010000057.1 GCA_016932355.1 Candidatus Iainarchaeum sp.
GCATTTCATCATGCTCCCTCGGGATTTCCAGAATCATGCCCTTTTCAGAGAAGTTCACCTCAGAGTAATCTGAAACGCGCTCTGTGGAAACAAGCTTCTCGCCAGAACCGCTTTCAGTTGAAACAAACTCAGTGGCAAGCGAATCAGTCAGGGCAATTGCCCCAGAGCTGTTCACAAAGCCAAGGCCATAGCCGCCCCTGTGGTATGAGCCGCCATCCTCAAGGCCAAGGTTTCCGTTGAACGGCAGGTAATAGAACGGGCTGTAAATGGCAGGGTCCTGCAGCTTTGTGAAAATAATGTGTACACTTGCCTTGAGGCCGCCCTCCGGCGAGTCAACAAAGAAGTCATACTGGCCCTGGTCAAAGTAGAAATCAATGAACACGTTGTAAAGGCCAGCTTCAATTTCTGCCGGAACCTGCTCATTGCCATTCTCCAAAAGCCTCTTGAAACCCATCCTGTCCGCACTCTTAAAGTAGTCATCCCAGAGGTAGCCTGCCTCGTGCAGGCCCTGCAAGGGCTGGCCAAATGCAACAGAGCTGTAATGCTTTGCAAAGTCATGCCTGAAGTCATCGTTGAAATTGTCCTCAACAAGGTAGGCATTAAACCAGCGCAAATCCTCTATTTCATCGGAATTTTCTATTGGGTCAGAGGCAAGCTGCCTGATTCTCTCAAGCCTCTTTACAAGCATTATGCTGAATTGCGTTGGGTCGCAGTAAATGAAATCAGCATTTTCTGAATCGCATGAATCAATTCCAATGCTGTTCCAGTCCCAGTTCAAAAGCACCCTTGGCTTTGCAATAAAGCCAGTCTGGCCGCTTAGGCCGTTATAGCCGTTGCAGCCCGCCTGCCCCATTCCCTCAAGCCTTATGTGGAACAGCTCGGTCTTGGTTTTCTTGTGCTCTTCAGGTGAGGAGACAACAGCAGTAACCTCAATAGGCTCGGGGCTTGAAGGCATGCGCTCTGTAACAGAAAGCTTTGAATCAGAGAAGTAAAGCCTTACATTTGGCTCTTGGCTTGAAATTGCGTATTCAACAAGGTCAAAATTGCCTGCATTTAGGTAAGGCGTGGGATTAAATGTTTTGGAAGTCTGGCCTGCATCAATACGGCTTGTTCCGTTGGAAGTGTGCGTGCTTTTTACCCCCCTTAATTGCTCCTCCATTACAAGGCCGTCAACTGAAAGGGAAACAGAATCGCTTACATTGGCGATTGCAACAAGGGCTATTTGGGCTGTGTTTTCAAGGTTGAATTCAACTGCATCAGAGCCTGGCTCAAGCTCCAGGTCCATTGGGCCATATTCCTGCCATTTGGCTGGGTCATAATCCTGCAAGCTTCCTGTGTAGTACTTTAACAGCAAAACATTCTCATCGCTCACCGTAGGGCTGCTTATGGAAATGGCATCCACATTGATTGGGGAAGAGCCCAATTCAGTAAAGGCAAGGGCAAGGTTTGCATCGCTGTAAGAGTACAGCTTGAATTTCTGCACTGCAGCTGAATCAACTGAAAGCGCAAGCATCTGCCCCGGAAGAATTTCCTGCGCTGGGGCAGCAGACAAGGGATTGCTTGAAACAACTGATTCCTCAATGCCCTCCTCTAAAAGCTCCCATCCAAAGTCAATTGCGCTGTCAGGCAATATCCCTGAGCCCTCAACACTGTCCTCAACCTCAATCAATGCATAGGTTTCTCCAGAAAGGCTGTTGTTTATCACATCAAAGTCAATTACCCCGTTGTGATTTGGGTCAGTGTTTGTGTAGTGCCACTTAACCTGGCTTATCTTTGTGCCATTGCCCCTGACCTCAAGCTTTATCTTGTCTGCCCTGCTTCCAACAGCATAGGGCTGCACTGCCTGGCCCTGGAAATAGCCTGAAACAGTGCAGGTTCCAAGCATTTCATTCATATCCTTAATGTTATTGTAGCACACATTGTGCTGGGCCTGCCATATGGGCTCAGAGGTAACGTCATCTATTGTTTCAGCATTGCCTGCATGGTATGTGTCAGTGTCAACCCAGCCAGCGTTGTCAATCACTGGGAACGGGCTTTCAAGCAGGCCAACAGCTTTCTTTGTGTCCTCTCCAGGAGAACCTGGCGCTGTAAACGGCAGCATTCCTGTTACATTCAGCCAGTCGTTCTCTCCCCTGAAGAAGTGGGCCCAGACCCTGTGGTTTGCATCCCCAAAATGCTTTTCGTCAGTCATGAAGACATCAACCCACTGCAAAGTAACAAAGCCGCCTCCAGGGGCCAATGTTATGGGGGCAAGAGGCTCTGACTCTGAAATAGGCATTGCATCAAATGTCCTCTGCCTTGTTTTCTCCTGCGGCGGGTCAAGAGGGGGCAGGCCATAATCAATAGAGAATATTTCCTCGTTTGAGGCATGGACATGCACCTTCCTTATTTCAGGCAGCAGCAAGTCCTCAATGTAGGCAAAGCACTCATTCACAATCCTGCCAGAATCACGGCCTTGCGAAATGTCAAAGCTTGACTTCATAATTGTTTCATTGCTTGGGTCAACAAGCCTGAAGCAAAGCTCTGGATTGGAGTCACTCACAATTACCCTGAGGGCCTGCAGAGGGCCCCTCCAGCCTGCAGCATCTGACTCAAACTTTGCATACAGGTGGACATAATATTCGCCGATTCCAAGCGGGGGCAAGGGCATATCCTGGCTTTTCAAAGCACTTACAGTAATTTGCTCTGAATCGTCATTGTTTAGGCTGAATTCATTTTGGGATAGGGCAAGCTCTGACTCAAGCATTATTTCAATATTGTCAGCGCACGCGGATGCGTCCACAACAAAGGCAGCTGCCTCTGAAGACCTGGACCTGTCAACAGACACAGATTCAATCTCTTCAAGGCCTGCTGTTTTAAAGGAAATGCACTCATAATCAACGCTTGGCACAACCTGGGGATGGCCAACTGGAATTACATGGTGCAGGGTTGCAAAGCCTGCCTTCCTTACCTCAATTGTAACGCTTTGAACCCCAGAGAGGTTTGGGATGTTTGTAATGGTGAAAATTCCCTCGGGATCTGTTCTGCCTCCGTTGTCAGCCTCTTTTTCCTGGTTAAGAGGCTCTGGAATTATTGCCTTGACATATGCATCCTCAACAGCAGTGTCCTGGTTCAGGGCCTCAACAACCTTTCCTGTAAGCTGCGCTGTTCCAATGTCTGAAAGCTTTGAAGGCAAACCTTTGATGAGCAGGTGCTTATTGCTTGCAACAGTAAAGTAAAGGCTGTGCGAGTCCTCAAGCAGGCCTGTTGAGGCATCCCTCAAATTTAAAGCAATCTCACTTGGCGTGCTGCCTGTTTCAAGCACTGGGTAGAGCATTAAATCCTGCCAGTCCTCTGAAAAGTACTGCGTTCCAGCCTCAATTTGCATTGGTGAAATTGGGAAAAGCTCGCCGCTTTGAAACACATCTGAAAGCGGTTCAAAGGATATTGCCTCTGGGCTGCTGTTTTCAGCTGTGAGGGAAGCGCTGAGCACGCCAGGCTTGCTCTTGTAAATATCATACCTTAAAGCATACTCTGCATTCTGCGCTAATGGGTAAACGCCTGCAATTGAATCAGGAACAATTAATTCAAAATCCTGGCCTGGGGTGTCAGTCCTTTTCAGCTTGAAATTCCAGCTGTAGTCTGCCCTGCTGTCAATTGGTGCGCCAACCTCAAAAATTTCAAGCTTTTCATCAGTTGCAATTGTTTCGCCTGCAACAGTTGCCCTTGCCTTGAAGGCAAACCTGACCTCTGTGCCGTCCTGCAGCCCTTTTTCAATGGAAAACTTGACCTTTATGGGCAGGGAAATCTTTCCCTGCTCGCGGCCATAGTATGCGTTTGCCTGCTTTGCGTCATTGGAAACATCAGCGCAGGCAGGCGGGTCCTCAAACGGGTTTGCCTTGTTGCCATTCCAGCAGCGTGACATCACAAATGCATCTGCGCCAGGGGCCCAGCCAGCCCTTGCATCAGCAATCTTTATTCCATAGCCTGATTGGGGCAGTGCAATATGGCTGTCAAGGCCAACCCTTATGTGGTTCGCTATGTTTGTGTATTCTGCCTCTGTGTCAAGTGTCATCAAGAAAAGCCCATAGTATGAATTCTCCCCTGTTGGGGAGGACTGCAGGCTTGAAGGCGAGCTTGTGCACTCCACATTGCTGCAGAAGCCGATGAAATTTACAACAAGGGCCCTTTCAGGGGTGTAATTTGACTCGTGCTCAAGCCCTATTTCAACCCTTTGCTTGCCCTTTGCAATGTCAATCTCCCTGGCAGCCCTTGCTTTCATAAAGCCGCTTTTGCTTGCCTCAACATAAACAGCCCTGTCAGCTTTTATGGGGGAGCTCTCGCACTTTCCTGCAGAATCAGTAGTGCAGCTGCTAAGCACATTCCCATCAGAGATGTCAATGAATTCAACAAGGGCGGTGGCAAGCTTCTCTTTGGAGGAGGAATCTGCATCGTAAACTGTTGCCTCAACCGTTCCCTCAGAAACCACAAGGGTTATTTCAAGCACTGCTGTTTGCGCTGCGGAAATATTCTCTGTCTGGCTTTGGCCCTCTGCCTCGGTTGCTGCATGCCTTGCCCTTGCAAAGTAGCTTGCAGGCTCAAGGTTTGTGAAAAGGGCGTTTCCGTCAGCATTTGTAACCTTTGCAACATAGTTTAGCGGAATTAGGGGGTGTGAATTGCTGTAAAGCCAGACGCTTGCCCCGCTTAAAGGCTGCTGCTCTTCATCAAGAACGTTTACAATTGCCTTTGCAGAATTTTCAGGCGTGGCCTTTGTCATTGCAACCTTTATTGGGTCATTGTCTGAAGCAGCCTTCAATGGGATGTTTGGCTCAATAGTGGCAAGGTAGTCAGGATGGGTGATGACCGCAAGGTAGCTTGAATCCTCATTGGTGACTGCCCTTTCAACAATGCCCTGGCTGGTGCTTGTCCTTGAGTCAATTGGTATGCCATCCTCGTAAATCACAACAGCTGCATTTGAAACAGCAATGTCAGTGCCGCTTTCAATCAGCTGCAAAAGAATTTTTTTCCCTGAAAGGGTTTCAGGCAGCGTTATTGAAACAATTGCAGTCTGGCCTGCTGAAACAAGCACGCCTGTTTTTTGCGCTGTTCTCCCATCAGATGATGAAACGCTGACAGTGTAGGTGCCTGGCTCAACCCCTGAAAAGTAGGCAGAGCCAGCCTGGCTTGTTGAGGTTGAATCAGCAACTGAAGAGGTGGTGCTTTCAATCAGCCTTACTGTTGCATCAGGGGCATAGCTTCCGCCGCTCTCCTTTACAAAAACGCTGACATTGCCTGTTGTTTCCACAGCAATCGGGTTTAGGATTATGTAGTTTGTTTCGCTTGAAATTGTCTTGCTTTTCCTCTCATAGCCTGAGGCAGAGGCAGTTGCTGTAAGCACAGAGCAGTTTGCAGGCTGCATTACCACAAACTCTGCAGGAGTGCCTTCATCGTTCTCCTGCGTTAAGGGAGCGGAAACCCCATTGCTGCACCTGTAGGTTACTGTAACCTTTCTCTCAAGGAGCTGGTTTGTGCTGCCGTCAACAACCTTTATAACGCGTTCAACAGGCTGGAATATTATGCTTGCACCGCCCAATGTTACTGTTGTTGTTGTGCCAGAGTAAAGGGAAAGCATTTTTGCAAGCTTTTCATAGCCGTCCTTTGAAAAAAGCCCTGGCACATCAATGTTGCTTGCAGGCAATTCCACCATTGCCTCGCCCCAGCTGTCGGTAAGCAGGGAAATGTTCCCGTCATTTAGAAGCAGGTTTATGGCAACGCCCTGGATTGGGTTTCCGCCAACATCAACAACGCTTATGGTTGAATTAAAGGTGCCGCTTGGCCAGGTAAGCCAGGAGAATACAATGATTAGGCATATAACAAGCAGCATGAAAAGTATGAATGAGGGGAAAACCTTGTCAATTGGGTCAATTGCCTTGTATATGGGGACATACTCGTTTACCCTGTCAAGCACCCCATAGTACTTGTCCTCAAGGAAAAAGTAACCCTTTTTAATGGAATCAACAATGCTCAATTCAATCTACCCAAAAACAGGCATCGCAAGGCCTGGATTTGATTAATAGAATACTTTTAGAATTAATAAATTTTTGTATTAGTGGGCAAGGGCTGTTTTTCCTTATTTGGCGGATTCTTGCATTGCCCAAAAGGCCTAAATTTTCTTGGCCTGCCCTATTTCAGCCTTTATTTTTTCGGCAACAGCGCTTCCCAAAACCCTTGAAAGGTCAGCCAAATCAATTTTCCTGAGGTCAGCAATGCTTCTCACATTGGCTTTCCAAAGCCTTCTTGCCCTAACCCTTCCAATATGCCTGACCTCTGTGAGGAAAACAAGCTCCCCCTTAACGCCGTGCTTCAGCCTCTTCCTCAGCCTTGAAAGATGGGAATAGTGCTTTTCAAGCCCTAAAAGCCTTGCAAGCTCCAAAGCAGAATAGGAGAGCCAGTCGCAGCGCTGGAGCTTGCTGTGGAGAATTCCTGGCTGGACATTAAAGAGCTGCATTATCTCCTGCTCCCTGCTTTCCTCAATCCACTCACTGAAAAGCAGCGCAGTGTTGAATTTCCTGAGCAGGTTCAGGTCAAAGAACATTTCCCTCTCAACATCAACCGGAACTTCATGCTTTCTGAGCTGGAGCTGCTCCCAGAGCTCAGGCTCCCTCTGCTTTGGGACAGAAAGCCAGGGCATCATTTCAGAGCAGTTGCTTAGAAGGAAAAGCCAGGAAAACGCATTGAACTCCTTTCCTGAATTCATTGCATTAATCAGGTCAAACGCGCTCAAAGGGTCAAGGTAGAGTTCGCTGACGCGCCTGCCAAGGGCTGTTGCAGAAAACCTCTTTTCATCAGCCTCAATAAAGCCCATCTCCTTTAGCTCGAGCAGGATTTCCTGCAAATTCCCAAACAGCTGCTGCAGGTTTCCATACTGCAAAGCGTAAAAGGTCTTTTTGAAAAAGGATTCCATGCTTGCAAGGTCAAAGACAAAATTGCTTGCAATAAGGCCGAGCAGGTGCATTCTAAGCACTGGCTGCAGCCCAAGCCTTGACTCAACAGGCTCAATCTCGCCGTTGACATAGAGCTCCATCAGCTCAGCTGCCTCCTCCTCAGTCCTTGCAAAGACAATGCCCCTGCCCTCAGAATCATATTTTGGGCGGCCGGCGCGTCCGATTTGTTGTTTATATTCTGAAACAGGAATGCGCTGCATTCCAAGCTCAGTGTACCTGAAAAGCGAGGGAATTATTACAGTGTGGCTTGGAAGGTTGACGCCGGCAGCCAGGGTTGGGGTGGCAGCAATAAGCTTAAGCCTGTTTGACTTAAAAGCAGCCTCAACAATTTCACGCTGCTTTGAAAGAAGGCCTGCATGGTGGAACGCAACGCCCCTTGAAATAAGCCCTGAAAGCCTTTTGCACTGCTCTGTTTCAAGCTCCAATGCATTCAAAGCGCTTTCAGAGTCCCTCTTCAAGGCATTTCTTTCAGCATCAGTCAAATTCTTTTCAACAAAGCCGGCTAATTGCTTTGCAATTCCCTCAGCCCTCTTCCTCGTGTTTGCAAAAACCATTGCCTGCTTTCCCTTTTCAACAAGGGTGTCCTTGACAAGGGCAAGCAAAGAGGCCTCGCCAAGCTCTTCCCTGGACTTGTCGCTGTACTCAATTGCCCCGTCAAAAAATACGCCCTCCTTAAGTGGAATTGGCCTGAAGCTGCTTTCAACAAGCTCTGCACCAAGCCATTTTGAAATAGCCCTTGCATTCGGGATTGTGGCAGAGAGAGCAAGCACCTGCATGCTTGGGTTAAGCTGCCTTAGCTTTGTTGCAGCAATCTCCAAAGTTGGGCCGCGGTCACTGTCAAGGATGTGCACTTCATCAATTACAAGCAGGCCAACCGAACTTAAAAAGTCAGACCTGTGCCTTAAAAGGGAATCAAGCTTTTCATAAGTGGTAAAAACCAGGTCATAGTTCTGCAGATACTTGCTGCTGCTGTCAAGGTCCCCGGTGCTGAGCGCAACCCTTATTCCAAGCTCTTTTGAATAGCGCTTCCTGAACTCAGACCAGTGCTCTGCCGCAAGCGCCCTCAACGGGCAGGTGTAAACAACCTTCCTTTTCCTGTTGATTATGCAGCCAAGGGATGCAAGCTCTGCCATCAGGGTTTTTCCGGAAGCAGTGGGGGCGCTGATAACAAGGCTCTTGCTTGCCCAATCCCTTTTCAGGACAGAGCGCTGCATTGGGTTAAATCCCTTGATTCCTGAAAGGCCAAGAACCGCTTTTTCAATATCCATGGCAAATCAATTGGCGTGAAGAAAGTATAAAAAGCATTGGAAAGAGCAGTGTTCCCCTACTTGCAGGGCCTGGCCAAATGGCCCAAGCACAAAAAAATCAGGACACTAAAAACAGGCCAAATGGCCCCCCCTAAAAGCTTGCCCACTTTGAGAGCTCGTGCATTGCAGTAATGTCAGCATCCAAATCAGCGATTTTCCTCTCAAGCTCGTCAATCTTCCTGTTGCTCTGCTCCATCCTGAAATTCTGCAGCAAATCAGCGTACTGGGCAACCTTCTTGCTCTCCTTGTAAACAATGCTCTCCTCAACAGTCTGCACAAGCTGCTTCCTGTAATCCAGGTCATTGAGGAAAACCTTTATCATCGGCTTCCAGCGCCTGTCAGCCACAAGGCTTACAGGAAGCTTTACCTTGTCAGAGTCAGCCCTGTAATCCTTGTCAACCGCACACTTTGCCATGTGCTGCCAGAACAATGGCTCCTTAAGCTTCTTTATATTCTGCACTGTGTGGTAGGATTTTGCCTCGTTGAATTTTTTCTTCCAGTCAGAAAGCCTGGTTGCATACTGCGCTTTGAGGAAATCAAGCTCTTCAACCTTCTTCTTCAAATGGGCCCTTGTAGGGTAGAGAAGCCTCGGCCATTCATTCTGCAAGGCAGAAACGTGGAGAACTCCGCCCTTTGAAAGGTAGTGCTTTGAGGCAACAAGCCTTGTGCTGTCAAAGCCTCCCTCAAAGCCCTTTGGCAGCATCCTCTGGAGCTGCACAAAACTGCTTACAATTTCCCTGGCCATAAGAAGATTAATGTAAGTGAAATTAATAAACTTTTTGAAACAGAAGGATATTGGAAAGGGAAGCAGGAGGCCGTGAAAAATGATGGGCGGGATGAATTTGAGGAACATGGACCCCAAAAGAGTGCAGGCAATGATGAGGCAGTTTGGCATAAAAAGCGAGGAGATTGAAGCAGAGCGCGTCATAATAGAGAGCAAGGCAAGGAAGATTGTAATAGAGCCTGCTTCCGTCACAGCAGTTGACATGGGCGGCAAAAAAACCTACACTGTGATGGGTGAAGAGAAGCAGGAGGAAAGGGAAATAAGCAAGGAAGACATTGAAATGGTTGTAAAGCAGGCAAAGGTCTCAGAGAAAAAGGCACTGGCTGCGCTCCAGAAAAACGACGGCGACATAGCAGAGGCAATACTTGAACTCAAAGGCGAAGAATAAGCCCAAAAGCGAAATTTGCAGAAGCAATACCTGAACTCAAAGGCGAAGAGCAATTAAGAGGAGCAAAAACTTTTTTTCAAAAGCAGCAATTGGATTAAAAAAAAAGCAAGGGGAGAATTTAAAAAGCAGAATTGGATTAAAAAAAAAGCAAAGAATGAATTCACTCTTCAAAAGCGCTTATATCAGCTATTTCCCCCCTTACAAGGGCATAATTCACTTCAACCTGAACCAGTTCCGCCATTGAATGGCCTGGTGAAAGCAAAGCGCTAACACTGCCTGAAGGCACAGCATATGAAAGCCCTGAATCAGAATCAGAAATTTCAGAAAGGGCGAGCTCCCCTGGCTGCTTTACGGTTGCATCTGAAGGGAACAGGGCAAGCAGGCCAGCATTTGCACTGTTAACGGTTGCAGAGTCAGGGCCTGCCAGGTTTAGTTCACCATAAATATAGCCTGTGCTTTCACCAACAGAGGCGTCAATTGAAAGCCCTGAAAGCTTTTCCTCAATTGAGGAAATTTTTTCAAGGAAGGAAGCATTTCCAATGAGGGAATTGAATTCAACATAGGCATACAAGGGCTGGCTGTAAAAGGAAACTGTTTCAGCATTCAGGTCGTGCAGGAATGAATTGAGGTCAAGCAGCTGCTCACCCGAAACCTCACCCAAGGAGGAAACAAACAGGGCAGGGGCAATTTCAGGAAGGACAGCATCTGCATAAACAACGTTTTCCAGGGAATTCAGCTCTGCATTCAGGTCAGAGAGCCCTGCAAGCGCTGACCTAGAAATTTCGGCATTGAAGACAAGCCTGCTTTCAAGGGAGGAAACAGGGGCAGAAAGGGAAGCCTGCTTTGAAACAGGCTCAGCAGTAATGTTCCTTGTCTCATAAGCGGTTAAATCGGAGAGCGCACCTGAAAAGAAATTAGCGCTTATGCTGAGCTCAACTTCATCACCCTCCAATGTCCTGAAGTAAACAAGGGCCTCGCTTATGTTCTCTGACAGATTCAAATCCCTTGAAGTGTTTGTATCAGAATTGTAAACCATTATTCTTCTGGGCAATTCAACCAGGGCATAGCTGAAGCCGTCAACATTCACAAGGCCAGCCTCCTCACCCAGCTTCTGGATTACGTAAGCGCTGTTAAGGTCCTTGCCAAAGCTTATGTCACCAACAAAAACAAAGCCTGTTCCAAGCGTGGTTTCAGTTGCAGGCTGGAACCTTCCAGTTGCCCGTGTAATGCCCTGCACAGCATAAATTTTCCTGCTCAATTCCTCAAGGCTTGCATCCTGGGTTTCAGCAACAACCCTTATTGAGGGCAGGATATCCATTACAGTGCCATTAACGTTTTCAGCTGAAAAAGCCAGTTCAACAGGCTCTTCAAAAAGCGGCGGGGGCTCATTGCCTGAATTGTCCTGGTCAGGGAATGTGTAAAAGAAAGTAAAGCCCACAATTGAGCCAACCATTATTGCAGCAACAAGCAAAGAAAACAACTGCTTTCCGTCCATAGGCAACCCTCAATTGAATGAGCAGGCAAAAGAATAAATAATTAAGCAATTCCTTAGCGTTTTCGCTTTCCAAAGAAAACAACAGCAAGGACAGAAAAGGCAATCAGCGGAAGCAGAAAAACATCCAGCTCAGGGACAGGCACAGGCCTTGCGACCAGAACAGTTAGTGTTTTTACAGCCTCATCATGCAGGACTGAACTATAAAAGGCCTGGGCGGCAAGCTGGTGGTTGCCCTCGCCCCAAGTGCTGTCAACAGAAAAGAAAAACCTGAAGCTTTTCTCAGAATTGCCGGCAATTGAACCAGTATTGGACATTGAAATGCTGCCACCCTCTATTAAAACTGAAGCATTTCCTGGATCAGGGCTAAGGTTCTTAACCAGGACAGAGGCCTCAACAATGCTTCCAGCAGCAGACAGCATTACAGGGTTTGGAGCAAGCTCAAAAGACTCAATCACAAAAAGCGGGAAGCCAGCAGGCTCAGGTAAATACTCGCAAACGCAGCCGGCATTGCAATTTTGCCCTGGAGGGCAGGCAGGCAAAGTGGGCTCGCCGCACTCTTCCCCAGGGTCAGGATAGCCATCGCCGCATTCAGGAACAGAAACAGGGCCGCAGGAAGCATCACCAATACAAACAATGTTGGCAGTATCAGAGTCATCACAACGCTGTTGGGCTGTGCAATCAGTTTTAACAGTCCAAGGGGAGGGGCCGGTAATGCCAGCGCAATCAGCAGAAGCTCCAGAACAATACTGTGTAACAGTGCGCTCTTCGACATTATCTCCGCAAGCTGTTCCACTGCACTGGGTTTCAGCCAAGGAATTGCAGGGCACACTACTATCAGCAAAAGTTCCATCAGCATTGCAACAGGGGGCAGTAGGGCCGGGAGTGCATTCAGAGCCTGAGCCAGGGCTCACATCAGCAGTTACAGCACCAAGGTTTAAGGTTTGCGGACCGCACTTGTTGTGGGCCTTTGCGTATGATTCACCGGCGTGCTTTATTATGTCTGTTGTGCCTGAACCGCCCAGTGCCCTGACAGTTACATTGATTGTTTTTACCTCGCCGATTGACTCAAGCTTGCCAAGGTTCCAGTAGACAACGCTGCCAAACATGTATGAGGGAATAAGTTCCTCTGTGCCGGAAGCTGTTGTCAGGGTGGAACTGACAAACTCAAAGTCGTCTGTTAAGTCAATTTTAACAGTGGCGCTGCTTGCAGGCGCGCTCCCAATGTAGATGTCTGCAATCTCCTCAAAAACCTCGTACAGGTTTGAAACAGAAGGGCTTGAGTAAAAGCTGCCTTCCCCGGTGCCCCACTTATAGGCAACATCTAACAGAAGTTCAGGGTCCCAAGCACCGGGAGGGCCGATTGCAATCGTGTAAAAGGTTATTTCCTCGGCAACAGAGCTTGGAGACTGAACCCAGCCAAGATTTTCCCTAAGATAGCTAAAATCCCTTACTGCCTCGCCGTTTGCCTCGTTAGGATAATCATTATCGAGTGCAATGTCCCTGTTCTGCATGCCGTCAGAGGCAAGAATCATAACCCTCTTCACTGAGCCGTCCTGGCAGCTTAAAGCAGGGTCGGCAAAGTTTTTGAAAGCTGCATCCACAAGGCCTGCCTCAATTCCGGTGCAGCCGCAGGGGAAAAGGTCATTATAGAATTCAGAGGTGGTGAAATCAGAGCCATAGTAATTCAGAAAGGCATTTATCTGGGGCTCATGGTTAAAGC
>JAFGDB010000058.1 GCA_016932355.1 Candidatus Iainarchaeum sp.
CTGTTTTGATGGTTGAGGAAGCCATTAAGGATGCCGAGGATTACCTTACAAAGACACAGCTTTGGAAAAGCCTTCCAAAAAAAATGATGTACCAGACATTTAACACAATAATTGACTATTTGGAATATTCCGGCAAAATTTATATTGATAAAGATGGCGCTATTGTTTGGATTTGGAATCCAAAGCTTGTAGAAAAATATATGAAAAGGCCTGATTTGCACTGGAAGGGAATTAAATGAAACTGCCATCAAAAATTACTTTTGCCGAAGACAAATTAAAGAAAGCTTTTGAAAAACTCAAAGAAGGCAAAACAGAAGATGCACAGCTTTATGAATTTCTTACCAGGGCATTTAAGGATCTTGAAGAAAATGCTTTTTGCGGAATAAGAATTTCAAAAAAACTCATCCCAAAAGAATACAAAAACCAAGGAATAGATAACCTTTGGAAATACAATCTGCCAAATGCTTGGCGCCTCATTTACTCTGTTGGAAAACACGAGCTTATTGTAGTCAGCATAGTGCTCGAATGGCTTGACCACAAAAACTATGGCAGAAAATTTGGGTATAAAGGATAACCTCAATTAGCAATTCCTTGATTTTCATGTTGCATCAATATTACCCAATCGGTAACATTAGTGTAGCAGGTACAAAAATAGCCTCTTTTGTAAAGAGCTTAATTTTTGGTTAAAATTTGCCATCTTTATAAGCATTTTAATCGTACATCAAGCTAACATCTTTCAGTAAACCATGCCTCTTTACCGTATTATCTTTTAACTGCCGAAGGCATTTTTTCGCCAGCCTTTTTCCTAAAAAGGCTGTGTCATTAAGGCCCGCTCATAACGGCAATGATGGGGTTATTGCCTGCTGAGTGAAAAGGCGCAACTCAGTTTCAAGCATAGTAGTATTTTTCCTTCTCCTTCTGCTCCCTGTCCAAAACACTGTCCAGCTTGTTTACGCGCGGCCTCTTGCTGTTCTTGTCCCTCCTGACAGTAATGCCAAGCTGCTTAAGGAGCCTGTTCATGCCTTCCTCCATCTGGAATGGGCCCTCTGCCTTGCCTGCTTCAGCCGGCCTGCCTGAAAAGACCATCAGCCTGTCCGCAATGTAGTCCATGAACAGCAGGTCGTGGTCAACTATTAAAGCGCTTTTTCCCTCCACATCAACAATGTTCCTTATGGCTTTTGCAACAGCCAGCCTTTGCTCCACATCCAGGTGCGCTGAAGGTTCATCCATCAGGATCAGATCGCTTTTCTGCAGCAGTGTTGAGGCTATCGCTGCCCTTTGGAGCTCGCCCCCGCTCAGTGTTCCAAGGCTTTTCTCCATCAATACATCAATTGCCAGCGGCCTTACAACATTGTTCAAAACGCCCGGTTCACCCAAATCTGCCCCGTCCTTCTCAAGCATTTCCCTCACAGTCTCATTGCTTTTGCTTGTCAGGTACTGCTGCTTGTAAGCAACCTTAAGGTTCAAATCAACATTGCAGTTGTCAGGCTTTATTTCACCTGCAAGCATTTTCACAAAAGTGGTTTTGCCTGTTGCGTTTGGGCCGAGTATTCCAATTACCTCATTCCTGTTTATGCTGCTTTTCCCAGCGCTCAATTTAAATTTCCCAAGCTTTTTTCCCATTTCAGGCCACTGCACAAGAATGCTGCCCTGCTTTGATTTCCTTGCATGCCTTTCGCTGAATTCAATTTCATATGGCCTGAACCTGTAGTTCTCATCTCTGCTGTAACCCTCCAAATAAGTGTTTATGCCCTCCCTTGTGGTTTTCACCTGGCTCACTATTCCAAAAACAGCCGGCTTTCCATACATCAAGTGCACGAAATCGCTCAAGTAATCAAGCAAAATCAGGTCGTGCTCCACAACAATAACGCTTTTCCCCTTTCCCGCAAGCTTCCTTATAAATGCGCCAACCTTCATCCTCTGGCTTATGTCAAGGTAGCTGCTTGGCTCATCAAAGAAGTAAAGGTCTGCTTGCTTTAGTGAGGCTGCTGCAATTGCAACCTTTTGCAGTTCCCCGCCTGACAAATCACTTAGCTTTTGTTCCATTACTTTGCCAATTTCAAGTTGCTTTGCAATCTTTTCAAGCTGTTTCCCTTCATCAACCCTTTCAAGCAAATCCCTTACCTTTCCCTTTGCCACTTGCGGGAGACTGTCAATTGCCTGTGGCTTTACGCTTGCCTTAAGCCTGCCCTGCTTTATTTTTTCAAAGAATGATTGTTCCTCCCTGCCCCTGAAGAATTCAATTACCTTGTCCCAGCTTGCCTCCTCCTGCTTTTCCCCAAAGTTTGGAACAAGCTCTGCGCTTAAAATCTTCAGGGCAGTGCTTTTTCCGATTCCGTTGCTTCCCACAAGCCCCACTACATTCTCCTGCCTTGGCAAGGGCAGCCTGTGCAGCCTGAACAAATTGCTTCCAAAGCTGTGGATTGGCTTTTTGAGGTCTATTGAAAGGTTCACTATGCTTATTGCGCCGAACGGGCATTTTTTCTCGCAAATAAGGCAGCCAATGCACAGGTCTTCGCTGATTGAAGGCTTTTCCCCTTTTTCGTGGACAATGCATTCCTTGCCTGTTCTGTTGACTGGGCAAACCTTCTCGCAAAGCCAGTTTCCGCATTTCACAGGGTTGCACTTGTCATAGTCTATGACTGCAATCCTCTGCCTTATGTCCTGTTTCATGTTAAAAATAAGTGTTAGGGAAAGTTAATAAAAACCATTTAAACTGCTGCCTTTCGCTGAAAGCTTAAAATAAAAAAAGAAAAAAGTGGCAGAACTTGCGCTCTACCAGTAATACCTGTGCTCAACAGTGTAGGTTACTGTCTTGCTTCCGTTTGCAGGAACTTTCACAGTGAACTCAATTGCGCTGCTGCTCTTTTGCTCGAAGGGGTCTGAACTCTTTGTAATCTTCCAGCTTGAGCCAACATACTCATGGACCACAACTTCAGCTTCCACATCCTTGTGGTTCCTGAGCTCTATCTCATAGCTGTGCCTGTAGTAGCCCCTGCTTATGTTTGTTGATTCAGTCTGGGTCCTCTCCCCCACGATGTCAAAGGCATCGCCAAGGTAAAGGTTTACCTCCTCTTCCTTTGCGGTGTGGTCAATCAGGTCTTCGCCAACAAACTGCAGCTGGCCCCCGCTGTCTGCCTTGTACACCCTAACCTTTCCTTTTGGCAGTGGCAGGCCCATTCCCTGCTCCTCACTGTTCTTGAAGTTGAGCTTTGTCTGAACCTTTGTACCCTGGCTTGCCCCATCATAGTAGAACACCTTTTTCACTGGCACGTTCTCTGAGGAAAGCAGTGAAATCTGCTTTACCTGGCTGTTCATTACGTCTGTTTCCCTGCCAAGCGTGTACATGTGGTATTCAAAAAGGCCTTCCTCAGCAAACTGCTCTGGAGCAGGCGCACCTGAAACCATGTCATAGCCATATTCTTCCCTGTACTTGCTTTCATAAACCCTGTGGACATCGCCTGCAACAAGCTTGAGCCTTGTTTCAGGGTATGATGTTCCGCTCTGGTTGTCTATGCTTACCCAACCTGTGAAGTCCATTCTCGTGTCCTCTGCGTTTACCTTTGCAATGTACTCTGAATGCCACTGTATGCCGTCTGTGAGGTAGGTTGTCTGTGTTTCCCTGCTGCCCTCCTGGGTTGCGTAAAGCTTCCAAAGCAATGTTGGCTTTACCCAGAGGTTTTCAGGCAGCTCTGGGAAAACTATCTTGTCTGCGCTAACTGCTACCACGCCCTCGCTTGTCTGAAGCATTATGCCGTCAGTGTAGCTAAGCAGTGTTCCTGTGTACTCCTTTGTCTGTTCCCCCTCCCTCACTGAAACAGTTATTTCCTTGTCAAGGTATTTCTGCAAGAGCTTTGCCTTTGAAACAAGGTCGTACTCGTAGTTCTGCTCAACCACAAAGGTGTCAGGGTGCTGCATGTCCTGGAACAGGACGCTTGTTGGGTCAATCTGGGCTGCAACATCCTGGTACTTTACAAGGTTCAGGCCTGCCTTCAGGAAAAGCGGCCTTACTTCCTTTACCAGCGCAAAGTTCTGGTTGTATATTGTGAGCTCTGTGCCCTTCTTTTCCGTGCTGCTTTCCTCTGCAGCAAACTGCGCAAGCACAGCCTCAGGCTTTTCGCTTGTTACTACGTGTGAAACTTCCTTGATGTTTATGCTTGGCACGTCAACCCTTCTTCCGGTTCCAAGGTCCGGCCCCCCAGCCTGGGGCTGCTCTGTTAGCAGGACAGCTGAAACTATTGCAAGAAGCGCCAATATGCCAACTGCATACATTATTTTGTTCAAATCAGAATCACCTAAGCTATTTTGGCTTAACTGCAATTTAATCCTTTCCTTTTTGTAAGTAAAGCCCTTTTAACTGTTTTTCAGCAGATTCCATTAAATGAACAGGGAAAAGCCTGGCCTTGGGGCCTGCTTCAGGAAAGCTGTTGCCTCTGAATGCAATGGAATTGGAAAGGCTGCTGTAATGTTCAGCGGGGGCATTGACTCTGCGCTCATGGCAAGGGCGGTTTCACTGGAAATTCCAAAAACCGCTTTGTTTGCAGCCGGCTTTTCCAAAAGCCCTGCCCGTAAATCAGCAGGGCAGGCAGCAAGGCAATTGCGCCTCCCCTTAAAAACAACCCTGCTTTCAGAGAAAGCCCTGGAAAAAGAAATTCCCAAAATCAAAAAAACAATCAATTCATCTTCGCAGATGCAATTGGAGATTGCACTCCCCCTATATTTCGCTTTGAAGGCAGCAAGGTCTGCCAAATTCGGGCATGTTTTCACAGGCATGGGGGCAGATGAGCTCTTTTTGGGTTATGACTATTTTAGGCGTGCATTCAATGGAAAGAACGCTTCCGAAATCAGGGCCCTGCAGTTGGAAAAGCTTGCCCTCTTCTGGGAGAATGATTTCAAAAGGGACAGTGCGCTTGCTGAATCCCTTTCCCTTGAACTGCATGCCCCCTTCCTTTTCCCAGCTTTCATGAAAAAAGCGCTTGCCCTGCCTGTAAAGCAGAACCTGCACAGCAGCACTGACCTCTTGCGCAAGCACGCCCTGCGCTCCCTTGCTTTGCAGTTCGGAATTCCAAAAGAAATTGCTTTCAGGAGGAAGAAGGCAATCCAGTATGACTCAGGCGCAAGCAAGGCAGTAAAGCTGATTATGAAGCAGTGCAAAGGTTAGAGCCGGAGCCTGCACTTATTGTGTCAACCTCGCACACCGAGGAATCACTGTCGCGAACGTCAACATTGCACCCTGTTCCAGTATTCTCATACGCTGCCCTTTTTGTTAATTGGATGCTGTCCTTCTTGTACTGCAGCTGCATTCCGGAAAGCTCCTTTGTGCAGTTCAGGTTAAACTTAATTGTAATGTTGTTTCTGTTTCCGCTGACGCTGCTGTTTGCCATTCCACAGTTTTCAAGCCCTGCTTCCTCCAACGTGTTCCTGAAGTAGGGCAAGAGAATTCCTGCAATTTCTGTGCTGTCAAAATCGCAGCCCCCTGCCTCTGCAGAATCCGCTATTGCATCGCTTGCGGTCTTGTCAAGCAAATACCTTGCCTGCTGGAATTCTGCCTTGAGCTCAACAATTGCCTTTGCCTTTCCTGCTGCGTCCTCTGTGTTTAATGTTGCCCCTGAGCTGAATGAAACAGCTATAAGCACGACTATTGCAACCACCGCAATGGTTCCGCTGTACGCTCCTTTTCCGTTCATGCGCTCTCACAAAAAAACTTTTCACTTACTGATTCCTGGCTTCCAATGCTGTTTGCTTTCGGGTTTTCCAAAAGGTCGTGTGCTGCCGCGCACTCGCCAAACTCTGCAGAGCTAAAGTCAGGGCTATCACCGCCACTGTTCAGGTAAAACCCTGTGATTGCCCTGTCCTGTGCCTTCTGCCTCAGTGCATCTGAAACGTTTTCCTTCCCTGGCAGTGCGCTGTACTGCACTGCAATCGCGCCTGCAAGCAGCATTACAATTAACAGGGCTAGCACTGCATCAAATGTGAAAATAAAGCCTGATTTCATGCCTTCCACACCCTCACGCTTATTTCAACCTCGCCTGCTGCAAAATCCCCTGACTCAAAATCGTCCTTTCCAAGTGCCCTATCATGGGTTACAATAATTCTCTTTGCCTCGTAAAAGTCCTGCTCAGAATGGCTTCCGCAGCCAACGTCCATTACATCAGGGCTTGTGCAAACCTGGTATGCATAGCCTGCCGGAAACAATGCCCTAATTGTTGGGCCTGCTGTGTTTGATTGCACGCAGTTGACCAAATGCTCACCTGTGCTGCCAAGCGCGCAGGCTGTTCCATTGCCTGCTATTATTAAATCTGCTGCTGTTTCTGCAACCTGCTTCAGCTCATCCCTTAGCATGCCTTCCTTCTGGTTGTATGCGTTTACCTCAATGCTGTGCAAAAGTAACCCTATTGCCGCTGTAACTGCAATCATGGACAGCACAAAGTCAAGGCTGAACAGCTGCCCTTTTTTCCCGGCAAAATGCCCTGATGTATTTGCCTGCCATTTTTTTCCCGTGAAAATTCCCTCCATTTTCAATCAGCTCTTTGTTATTATTAAAATGCCCCCGCATGTCGCGCTTTCAGGCGTTATTGCCATTCCTGAGGGGTTGACAAATGCCTTTTCAACCACTGCATTCATGCCGGCAGAATAGCTCAGCGTTATTGTCCCTGTTTCGTTGTCAATTGAAATATTGCATGCCTGCAGTTCCTTTTCCCCTGGAACAGCTATTTTTGGAATGCTGTATGATACGAGTGCTGTGTCTGCGTCATCCAGCACTGCTGATGTTGAAATTATTGCTGCCAGGCCGTTTCCAACTGAGTCAAGCTGCTGCCTTACTGAGCTTGCCTTCTGCATTTCAATCATGCTGGTTGCCACAACCGAGATTGAGCCGAACACAACAAGTGCCACCACAATCGCAATTATGAATTCCAGGCTAATCTGCCCTTTCTGCATTTCAGTTAAACAATAGGTTTTCCTTCTATTTAAAATTAGCTTTTAATCAGGCTTTTGCCTTAGGCATTTTTTTCCAAGGCTTTTCCGAGCAAACCCTAAAGTTTGCGAGGCACGAAAAGCTTTTGCTTTTCTATGTTGCTGTTAGCAAAAAAGGCTTTTCCCTGTCATTTCCTTTGGCTTTTCCAGGCCCATTATTTCAAGCACTGTTGGGGCAATGTCCTGCAGGCCTGCTTCCTTGCGCAGCTTTGCCTTTTCCAGCTTGGGATCCCTTGATACAAGTATTAGCGGAACGTCGTTTATTGTGTGTGAGGTTGCCCATTTCCTGCTCTGGTCTTCCAGGTTTCCGTGGTCTGCAAACACCAGCAGCGTGTAATCCTTTTCAAGCCCTGCTTGTACAATGCTTGCAAGGCATTTGTCAACTGTTTCCGCTGCCTTAAGGCATGCTTTCCAGATTCCTGTGTGGCCTACGAGGTCTCCGTTCACCAGGTTTACTACAATGAAGCCATACTTTCCCTTTTTTATTTCCTGCACGAGCTTTTCAGTTACTTCAAACGCGCTCATCTCTGGCTTTAGGTCATAGGTTGCAACCTTGGGTGAGGGAACAAGAATCCTTTCCTCTCCTGAAAAGGGCTGTTCCACCTGCCCGTTGAAGAAGAATGTAACATGCGCATACTTTTCCGTTTCGCTTATCCTGAGCTGCTTGAGGCCTGCCCTGCTTATTGCCTCACCAAGTAAATTTTCAATCTTTATGTCGTGGAATGCTGCAACTGCATTCATTGGCTTGTAGTATTCGGTCATTGCAACATAGCACACATTTAATGGCTTTCTTTCCCATCCTGGGAATTCCTTTTCAACAATTGATTGAGTGAGCTGCCTTGGCCTGTCTGTCCTGAAGTTGTAGAATATTATTGAATCGTTTTCCTTAATGCCGTCATACCCCTTTGCCTTCCTTGGCTTTATGAATTCGTCTGTTTCCTTTTCCTTGTAGCATTTCAAGATTTCCTTTTCAATTTCACCAAACTCTTTTTCGCATTCCCCTTTCACAATGCAGTCATATGCCCTCCTTGTCCTGTCCCATCTCTTGTCCCTGTCCATTGCGTAGTATCTTCCGCTCAGGGTTGCTATTTTTCCAATTCCAAGCCTTTTCATTTCTGCCTTGAGCTTCTTAACGTGCTTAACGCCGTCATTTACCGGCGCATCCCTTCCGTCTGTTACAACGTGAATTAAAACACCCTTGAATTTCTGCTTTTTGCAGAGTTCAAGCAGTGCATAAAGGTGCCTTTCGTGGGCGTGCACGCCCTCGCTCTGCAGCAGCCCAATCAGGTGAAGCCTGCTGCCATTTTTTTTGCAGTTTTCAATCGCTTTCAAGAATGCCCTGTTCTCGAAGAATTCGCCTGTTTCAATTGCCTTGTTTATTCGCTCCATAGGCTGCCATATTATCCTGCCAGAGCCGATTGTAAGGTGCCCCACCTCGCTGTTTCCCTGGTAGCCTTTTTCCAGGCCCACTGCCTCGCCGCTGCATTTAAGCAGCGTGTTTGGACACTGCTTCATCAGCCTGTCTGTGTTTTCCGTGTTTGCTGAAAAGATTGCGTTCTTTTCCTTTTTCGGGCTATGGCCCCAGCCGTCCCTTATTACAAGAATGACCTTTCCCATTACACAACCTCTTTTGCTTTCAGCCCCAAAAATTTAAATCTGCTATTCCACAACCTCTAGTTCAAGCTCTTTTCCTGCTGCATCATATGCCCTTGTGCTTTCCAAAGAGAATGGGTAGGCAGTTATTAAATGTATTTCCCCCATTGCCCTGAACATTGCAAGGTCTGCCTTGCTTGGCCTTGCGTTTGGCCCTGGGTGGGAGTGCACGCTTCCAATGCTGCCTGCATTGTATGGAAGCAGGTCTGCCCTTATGCTGCTCAAGCTCTCCCCAAAAGTTGAGGGCAGCACTATAAACTCATCTAAAACCCTGCCCTTCGTGCTTCCAAGCAGTGCAATGAACTCCCTGGGATAAGTATTCCTTGCAGCCTCAAGAATGGCCTTCAGCGTTCCCCTCTTTACCTTAACCATTTACAAAGATAAGCCTGGAACAGTATTTTAGGGTTTCGGGTGGGTTATGCCCCTATTGAATCTAAAATGGACAGAACCCCTTCTTTGGCATTGCCTTCGCAATTTGTTTCAATAAATTGCCTGTCTGACATCTTTTGGTAAACAAAGTCATTGAATGCCAGGCCCTGGGAATAGGTGCATGTAATTGTTTTTCCGTCAAGCTTTTCCTTCAAACTGCCTTCACTGACAAAGAACTGCTGTTGGACTGCGCACTTTTCTTCGCTAAACCCAACCTGGTTGATCTCATAATTAGTCTGCCAGGTGTAATCTGATGAAACTGTTTGAATTGCAAGTAATCCAGGGTTGCAGCCCAAAAATCTGTTCTGAAAGCATAGCATTTCTGCGGTCTTTTCTTCAGCAGGGTCGTTCGGCATTATCTGGCCGCAATTCACATAAGATGAGTTGTTGAGGCAGCCACTTAGCACTACAGCCAAAACTAGCAAACCAGTGATCAAAACTCTGCTGCGCATCTTCTCATATGGTGTTCAAACTCCTATTTTAGGGTTTCGGGAAGGCAATTATGCAAGAATTTTATTCCAACAACTGAGTCCAACATCAAAACTACAAATAGAAAACGCATACACTAAAATAATGATAAAAATGAGCAGAAAAGCAATTAGTTGAGCGAGGTACAAGCTCCTGGCTTTTGCACCTTTTTTAAACACTGGTCTGGAGAGGAAAAATGACGCTTGTGTTCCAACCGGTTCATCAAGTGCATAGCTGTCAGAGGATACATTCTTTGTTGCAAAGAAAACAATTAAAAGATA
>JAFGDB010000059.1 GCA_016932355.1 Candidatus Iainarchaeum sp.
CAAAACAAGGCGAGCCAAATTGGCCATGGCATCGAGCAAGCGACATCGAGTGCCTGCAAAGGCACGAAGATGGCACAAGGCCATTCAGCGCAGCTGAATGGTCTCAAATCGCAGCCGGATTTTGCCGGCTTGCGAAGATGGCACAAGGCCATTCAGCGCAGCTGAATGGTCTCAAATCGCAGCCGGATTTTGCCGGCTCGTGGGGTCATAGCATAACCTGGCAGTGCAGCTGGCTCCAGTGAGCCTTTTCTTTTGGAAAAAGAAAAGCCTCGGGAAAAGAAAACTTTTCCCTTTTTTCGCCAGCCTTTTTAAAAGGCTGCGGGAAAAGAAAACCCGGAAAACGGGTTTGGGAAACCAGCTGATCAGGGTTCAAATCCCTGTGACCCCATTAAACCTTTTTTTCTACGGAAAAAAAGGTTTGCGAAAAAGGTTTGCGAAAAACCAAATCGCCTTTGGGCGATTTGAAACCTTTTCTTTTAGAAAAAGAAAAGTTGTATCAAAGAAAAAGATTGAATTGCTGCGCAATTCAATAAGCAATTGCAAAAGGCGATAAAAGTGGATTTCAAGGAGCAGATTGGAAAAGCCTGTTGCGGGCAGATTGTGCCAGTGTACACTGTGCACAATGAAGCGGTTGACCCGATTTCCTTCTTCTCCCTGCTCTCAGAAAAGGGCGAAAAGGAGAACTGCATCCTGCTGGAGTCAGCCGACGTAATGAAAAGGTATGGTGAGAAAAGCATTGGGTGCAGCAGCCCCTGCCTGAAGGCAAAGGGAAAAGGAAACAGGTTTGAAATAACCGCATTGAATGAAACAGGGGAACGGTTCATTGAATTCATTAAGGGGGATTTTGGGTTCTGCAAAAAGCTCAGCGTGGAAAAAGGCATGATTGAGGGCGAAATAGAGAAAAGAAAGGAGATTGTTTCGGAAGAAGAAAGGCTGAGAACGGTAACACTGGCAGATGCTCTGCGGACAATTGCGTTCAAATTCAAACCAGCGGCAAAGCCATTCCCTGTTTTTGGGGGGTTGTTTGGCGCAATCTCTTACGATTTCATTGACCAGTTTGAGCAACTGCCCAAAAACAAGCAAGACCTAAACAATGACCCTGACTTTGAAATGCTTTTCTGCGACAGCCTTTTCCTCATTGACCACGCAGACAAAAAAACAGTCTTCATTGCAAATGCCCTGCTTACTGGAAAGGGTGATGAAAAGGAAGCAGAAAGGTGCGCTGCCATAATTGAAAGCTATGAAAATGCCCTAAGTAAAATTAAATCCACCCAAGTGAAAAAAACCCCAAATCCAAAAAAGGCAAACCTTAAAATTTCCTCTGACACCTCAAGGCAGGAATTCATCTCAATCGTGAAAAAGTGCAAGCAGCGCATTGTTGCAGGTGATGTCTTCCAGATTGTTCCAAGCAGGACAACAGTTGTTGAAACAGGCGTTTCGCCCCTTGCGGTTTACAAGCAGCTTCGTTCCCTAAACCCAAGCCCTTACATGTTCTTCATGCGCACAAACGAAGGCGTTCTTTTGGGCAGCAGCCCTGAAACATTCCTGAAAGTTGAGGGCAATGCCTCCAAAAAAATTGAGATAAGGCCTATTGCAGGAACAAAACCCAGGGGCCTGGTGAACGGAAAAATTGATTTGGAGCTTGACAGCCGCTTTGAGAACGAGCTTAAGACAGATGAAAAGGAGCTGGCGGAGCACACAATGCTTGTAGACCTTGCAAGAAACGATGCTGCAAGGGTTTCAGTGCCCGGCACAAGGTTTGTTGACAGGCCTCACTACATTGAAAAGTACAGCCATGTGATGCACCTTGTCAGCAATGTAACAGGAACGCTGAAGCCAGGGCTTGATGCCCTGCACGCATACCTTGCTTCAATGAACATGGGCACTTTAACAGGAGCGCCCAAGGTAAAGGCAATGGAGCTCCTGCGCAAATTTGAGAAAGCAAAGCGCGGCTATTATGGGGGCAGCATTGGCTATTTGACGCCAAGCGGCGACTTTGATTCTGCAATTGTAATCAGGTCCATCAGGATGAAAAAGGGCAGGGCCTTTGTCAGGGCAGGCGCGGGAATTGTCTTTGACTCCCTGCCTGAAAAAGAGTTTGAGGAAACAGAGAGAAAGGCAAGGGCCTGCATTAAGGCAATTGAGCTTGCGGCAGGTGTTCCGGAATGAGCAAGGAGTTTCTTCCAGTAGTGGATGAAAACGACTCTGTTGTTGGAAAGGTTTTAAGGGATGAGTGCCACAAGAAAGGGCTTTTGCACAGGTCAGTCCACATTTTTATTTTTAATTCAAAGGGCGATTTGCTGCTTCAAATGCGCTCTAAAAAAATGGATTTGTACCCTGGGTTTTTTACATCTTCTGCTTCAGGCCATGTTAGCTATGGCGAAACATATCAGGAGGCGGCAGAAAAGGAATTGGCTGAAGAGCTTGGGGCAGACATTAAATTGGAGCTGTTTGGCAAATATAATATTTCCTCTGAGTGGGATAACCATTTTGTTTCATTGTTTGTAGGTCATTCTGACGGCCCTTTTAACCCAGATGCAAGCGAGGTGGAATTTGTTAAATTCTGCCCAATTCCGGAAATAAAAAGGCTGATGGAAAAAGAAAAATTTTCCCCAAACTTTAAAGCCTGCTTTGAAAATTACATTGAGGGAAACAAGGGGGCCTTGCAATGAATGCTCCCTTCATCGGAAATTTTGTTTTGGGTGGTCCGCAATGAATGTTCTCTTCATTGACAACTTTGACAGCTTTACCTACAACCTTGTGGACGAGTTTGAAAAGCGCGGCTGCAAAGTGCTTGTTTACAGGAACAATGCCCCAATGGAAAAAATCCATTCAGTTGTCAAGGAATTCTCCCCCAGGCTGATTGTAATAAGCCCAGGTCCCGGCTCGCCAAAGCAGGCAGGCATTTGCATTGAGCTTGTGAAACAGTACAAGGGCATTCTGCCCATATTTGGTGTCTGCTTGGGCCACCAGTGCATTATTGAGGCCTTTG
>JAFGDB010000060.1 GCA_016932355.1 Candidatus Iainarchaeum sp.
AAAAAGGTTACGGCTCGCTCTCATCCCACTACTAAAGTAGCGGGGTTTCCCGCTCGCGGGCTAATAATCAAACCAGTACTGCAGTCAATCAACCTGCTGCCTGAACAGCTGGCAGGGAAAACAGTGCTTGATTTGGGCAGCGGGACTGGTGAGAAGGCTGTTGCATTTGCCCTGTACTGCAAAGAGGCTGTCGGAGTTGAATTAAGCGACCACTCCGTCAAAAAAGCAAGGGAGCTGGCTTCAAAATTTAAGGCAAAAAATGTAAAATTTGTCCAAGGAGACATCCTGCAGGGCTTAAACAGCTTGGGCAAGTTTGATATTGTAATATCAAGTGGCGTCCTGCACCACCTAACAGACCCATATGCCGGTTTCCTGGAGTGCACCAAGCACACAAAAGAGGGCGGCTTGCTATCCGTTGAATTGTATAACTCTTACGGGCGCTTCCTTACAAAGGCCAAGCGAAAGGCAATGGCTCTTGTTCCAAAGGAAAAAAAACTTGATTTCGCAAAGACAATGTATGGGACAAAAAGCGATGCGATTGCAGCTGATTACTTGTTGCACCCGAGGGAAGCCGTTTTTAGCGTGAGTGAACTGCTTAACTGGTTTGAGACAAACAGATTCACTTTTGAAAACGTTTACAGGCCAATAACATTGAGAAATTACCTGTGGATTGCGTACAATAAAGTTTTTGGAAAAAGCTTCTTTCTTCTGCCTAAAAGAAAGGGCAGCAGATTAGAACATTTACTGGTGCAATTGTTATACTGGTTGCCAAGGGAAAGAACCCTCTTCATGGTCGGCGGAAAGAAGAGCGGATAACAATAAGGCATATTCTTGTTTTTCTTTTCGCAGGAAAAAAGTGGAATCAGTTTTTCCCGAATTTTTCCTGGAAGAGGCTTTTGAATATTTCCTCGTCAGAGCCGCCGTACTTTGAAAAGGCTGCTTCAATGTCCGGCTTTAAAGCAGTGATGCCAGTTGCAACCTGGAAGCGGGCCTTTGGCCTTGAAAGAAGCTTTTCAGGAACATCTCCCTTGAATGCCTCAACAAAGGGCATCTTCCAGCACTTGCCTTTGCGGAGGAACTTTGCAGGAATGTTCATCATGTATTCGGCAAGCGGCCTGTTCAAAAATATTGTTCTGCTCTCAATAGGGCCGTTGTAAAGCATTACCTTGGAGGTGCGCATCAGAACGCCCTTGAACAGGTTCTGCAAGAGCTTTTTCCTGTAGGGAATTGAAGTAACCTCACCCTCTGAAACCTTGTAGTTGCCGCTGCTGCCGTAGCTTCCAAGCAATTCATCAGCGCCCTCACCTGTAAAAACAACCTTGAAGCCGTCAGCAGCAATTCTTTCTGCGAGGAAGAAGTTTGCAATTGCTGGATAGAGGTTGAAGTCCTTGCCGCGCTTTTCCTCAAGAGAGAAAATTATTTCAGGAAGCTTTTCCAGAACCTCTTCCTTGCTGGCCTTTACAATGCGCAGGTCAGTGAAGCCAAGCTCTTTTGCTGCACGCTCAGCGTGAAACAGATCAGATTGTTTTGTAACAGGCTGGCCCTCAATGTGGAATGTGTAAAGCGTTATGCCCTTTCCCTGCTTTTTCAAGAGGTCGCGGAGCAAAATTGCAGAGAGCATGCTGTCAACCCCCCCGCTGAAGAGGCAGCATACAGGCACATCAGAGATTATGCGCTCTTCTGCAGATGCCTTCATGAGTTCATTTACCCTCTTTCCAATTTCCTTCAGGCTTTTGTATTCGGGGGGGTTTCCTTCAGGGTATTTGTAGTAGGAGTGCTCTTTCAGCTCAAAGCTTTCCAAATCAAGCTCAAGGATTGTGCCAGGCTTTACTGTTTCAACTGCCCCAATGCTGTAATAGGGCAGGTGCATTAAAGCCTTGAATTCCGAGGCAAACACAAACTGCTTTCGTTCCTTGCTGTGGATGTAGTGCAGGGGGAGCTCGCCAACCCAGTCGCGGAAGAGAAGGATTTTTCCAGACTTGAAATCAAATATTGCGGCAGAGAACATACTGTCAAGCTCGTCAAGGAAAGCAAGGCCCTTGTGGAGGTAAAGGTTCAAGAGAACTTCTGCATCGCCCCTGCTCTTGAATTTGAAGCCCTGTTTCTTGAGCTGCTCCCTGAGCTGCCTGTAGGGAAATATCTCGCCATTCATTGCAATTGCAGCCTGGCTGTCACTGCTTAAAATTGGCTGCAGGCTTTCTTCATCCTCCGGGCTTATGATTGCAAGCCTTTGGAAGCCGAGTGAGAGGCCCTTCCCTTCCCAGGAAAGGATTTTGCTTCCGTCATTTCCCCTCTGCATTGCATCAAGGCTTTTCTGGGCCTCCTGTTCAGATAGAAATCCGCCGATTATTCCGCACAATCAGAAACACCAATCCAACTCTTGAAGGGAAATTAAAAAAAGCGTATTGTTGTGGTACATTGCTAGAACAGTAAAGGATTTATTGCTTTTAATGCAACTTTTATCTTATAGCTGGCAGGTTAAAAATATTGCGCTTGCAGTAATATTTAGGGGAGGAATTCAATGAAAGTTGAGATTAAGACAGTTGCAGGCTACGCACCAAAAAAGGTTGCAACCAATGATGACATAATCAGCATAAAAGGCATTCAGACAAACGACCAGTGGATACAGGACCACTTTGGAGTAAAAACAAGGACCCTTGCAGAGGAAGAGAATGCAAGCGACCTTGGGGTTGAGGCAACGAAAAGGGCTTTGGAAAAAGCAGGTTTGAAGAAAGAACAGTTGGATGCAATTGTTGCAGCAACCATGACACCAGACCAGCCATGCCCAAGCACTGCATGCATAATCCAAGGCAAGCTTGGGCTGGAGGGGGTTCCAGCATTTGACATAAGCGCTGCATGCAGCGGTTACGTTTATGCGCTTGACACTGCAGTCAGGCTGTTGGGCGGAAGCATGCAGGGCGATTCATACAAGCATGTTGCTCTTGTTGCAACCGAAAAGATGTCTGACTGCATGGACTGGTCTGACAGGGTTGTCTGCCCGATCTTTGGCGATTACGGAACTGCAACAATTTTAACGAAAAGCGGCAAGGACAAGTTCATTGCATCCTACCTTTACGCAGATGGAAGAGGCAGGAATGTCCTGCACATCCCAAGGGGCGAAAAAAACCTTAAGATGGAGGGAAAAGAGGTCTATGCCTTTGCAGTTGACCTGTTCCCAAAGCTTGTTAACAGGGTCTTGGAGAAGGCAAAGCTGGAAAAGGATGACATTGACTGGATTTTCCCGCACCAGGCAAACACAAACATCCTTCAAAAGGGGTTTGAGGCATTGGGCATTCCAATGGAGAAAACGCTAATCAACATGGACAGGTATGGCAATACCTCTGCTGCCTCAATCCCAATGGCAATGGCAGAGGCAGTGGAGAAGGGCCTTTTGAAAAGGGGCCAGAAAATTCTTGCAACAGGCTTTGGCGCAGGCTGGACAGGCGCAAGCATTGTGTTTGAGTGGTAGAAAAAATTGGTTGAAGTGCAAGGCAAAGCTTTAGAACTGGAAAATTGGATTTTAAGCAATTGGAATGGTGAACTTGTTTGGGCACTGTGATTGTCAACGGATTCAGGACACCGCTCGGAAAGTTTTTGGGAAAGCTTGCACCAGTGCACGCGTTTGACTTGGGCGCAGCAGTGATAAAGCAGAGCGTTGGGGAAAGCGGCCTGGAAAAGGAAGCAATTGATGAAGTAATAATGGGCAATGTCCTGAAGGCAGGCCTTGGCCAGAACCCAGCAAGAAAGGCAGCCCTGAAGGCAGGCCTCCCTGAGGAAATTCCAAGCTACACAATTGACATGGTGTGCGGAAGCGGCCTGAAGGCGGTAATGCTTGCAGCCCAGCAGGTTGAGCTTCACACCGCAGACTTTGTTGTGGCAGGCGGCTTTGAGTCAATGAGCAATGCACCCTACCTTATAGAGGGTTTCAGGAAGGGCAAGCCATTGGGCGATGCAAAGGTGATTGACTCAATGCTCAAGGACGGCCTTATATGCCCAAAGAACGAGCAGCATGTTGGTCTGCTGAGCGAGAGGCTCACCGAGAGATATAAGATTAGCAGGGAGGAACAGGACATGTTTGCGCTGCGCAGCAACAGGCTTGCAATTGAGTCAATTGAAAAAGGCTACTTTAAGGACGAGATTGTCCCAATAGAGGTTGACAATGAAATTATTGAAACGGATGAAAGGCCGAGAAAGGACAGCACACTTGAGAAAATGCTCAAGCTCAAGCCATCCTTCAAGGAAAATGGATGCATCACTGCTGCAAACGCAAGCGGCCTTAATGACGGCGCGGCAGCGCTTCTAATTACAAGCAGCGAAAAGGCAGGCGAAAAAGGGCTTAAGCCAATGGCTGAAATAACAGGCTTTGCCCAGAGCGCCGGCTCGCCCTCATTTTTTGGGCTGCAGCCGGTGCAGGCAGTGAAAAAGCTTCTGAAAAAGACAGGGCAAACCATGGCAGACTTTGACCTGGTTGAATTAAATGAGGCTTTTGCAATTCAGACACTTGCTGTATCAAAGGAATTGGAAATTCCTGATGAAAAGCTTAACGTGAGCGGAGGCGCAATTGCATTGGGCCATCCGATTGGGACAAGCGGGGCAAGAATACTTGTAACAATGGTTCACAACCTGCACAGGCTGGAAAAGGAAAATGGTCTTGTAACAATCTGCATTGGCGGCGGCCAGGCGCTTGCAATGAGCGTTAAAAAATTATAGCGGGTAATCTGATTTGATTTCAAGCTTGAAAGCGGTTTTAGCAGCAAAAATGCCTGATTCCCTAAAGGCCTTTTTCAGGAAAGCGTTTGGCACAAGAAAAAGGGCAGCTGTCTATGTTAAGGCTGCAAAGGGCCAAAAGATAACAAAGCAATACCTTGTTGAAAAGCTCAGGGAGCTTGGCCTGAAGAAGGGCATGGTTGTTGCTGTGCACAGCAGCCTTAGCAGGCTTGGCTTTGTGGAAGCAGGGCCTGAAACGGTTATTGCTGCATTAAGGGAAGCGGTCGGGGAAACAGGAACCATAATGATGCCTACGTTTACTGGATTTACTGAAAATGCAAAAACCAATGCATTTGATGTGAGGAAAACAAGGTCAAGGGTTGGCGCAATAACAGAGGCATTCAGAAAAATGCCTGGCGTAAAAAGAAGCTGCCACCCTACGCACAGCTGCGCTGCCCTCGGCCCAAAAGCCGGCTTTCTACTTGAAGGGCAGGAAAAAGCGCAGAGCCTGTTTGGGAAAGGAACGCCTTTCCACAGGCTTATGGAGTCAAACGGCTTTGTGCTCTGCTTGGGAATTGGAATCGAAATGATGAGCATGTACCATGTTGCAGAGGACACAATGAATGGTTTTCCC
>JAFGDB010000061.1 GCA_016932355.1 Candidatus Iainarchaeum sp.
CGCATACACCTGCCCAGAAGACTGCGCACCCTATCCTTATTAGGGAATTTGATGGGTTGAATTCCCTTTCTTTTTCTTTTTTTCTCCCTTTTCCCCCAAACCACCGGAAAAAACCTAAGTTTATATACTAGGTAAGGCCCTAATATTTTCAAACAATTACTTTTAGGGGTGAAACCAAATTGAAAAAAGGAATTTATGCAACATTAATAATAGCAATAATTGCCGTTGTACTGCTAAGCGGATGCACTGACACCGTTTGCGGCGACGGCGTATGTGAAGGAAGTGAAGACTCATTCAACTGCGAAGAAGACTGCGGACCGCCAATAATCTGCGGGAATGGGTCATGCGAAAGGGGAGAAGACGCCAATAACTGCCCGGCAGACTGCTACCCAAGCGGTTATTTGAGCGTAACAGTAACAAACAGTGAAACAGGCATGCCAATACAGGGAGCCTACGTGCTTGTAACAAACATATACAGCGAGCCAAAAGCAGAGGGAACAACAGATGCAAACGGCATAGCACTAATAAGGGACTTAAAACCAGAAAGATACCTTGTAACAATATCAAAAACAGGATACATAACAAGCGAAAAAAACCCAATAATAACACCGCCAGGCTACCAGACAGCAGAAATGAGAATAGAGCTTGTTCCATTAGAGCAGCCGACAACAGGAAACCTTGAAATAACCGTGCTTGACATGAACTCAACCTGGCCTGTTGAGGGCATAAGGGTTGACCTGAACAAAGGCGGCTTTGGAGGCCTTGCACTTGCAACAAGTGTCTTGGTTAAAAGCATTTCAGTTGAGCCAACAACTGCCAGAGGAATTGTCGCGGTGCAAGTAGATGGCACAACAGCACAGTACAATGAAGGAGACCAAATAACAGGATTGACTGGAGCAGGGGCATTTTCAGGACAGGAAATGACGGTAAAAATTGCAGCAGTAATACAAACCAGCCCAACAATCAGCTACCAGGCAAGGTTTGAACTATATGACCAATACGGAAACCAGGTTGACAGCCAAATAGCTGGAACAGGAGCACGCCTCAACCAGTTGTTCATCGGAACAGGAAGCCAAGAGGAAATATTCACTGAAGGAGATGATGTCACTGGATTGAAGGGAACAGGGGGATATGAAGAGCAGGACATGACAGTGAAAATAGCGGCAATAACCCAGCCAGGTGGAACGGCAAACTACCAGGCAAGGTTTGAACTATATGACCAATACGGAAACCAGGTTGACAGCCAAACAGCTGGCACAGACAGCTACCTAAACCGCAACTTTGTTAGCAGAGACGGGCATCTTGTGCTAGCAACACAAGTTTACGTATACAAAATATACATCGAGCCACCCACATCAAGGGGAGTGGTTGAACTAAGGATAACAAGAAGCGAAGAAACTGACAGTGGGGGAAAGGCTCTTTTCAAAGGCCTTACGCCAGGCGTTTACACGGCAACAGTACCACCCAACTACACTTCAGATGGACCAGAAACAGTCACAGTTTACGCAGGGCAAACCACAGAAGCGATAATCTACATTGTGTGATTGAGTAAATAACATTAAAAAAGGGCTTCCCCGCCCTTTTTTCCTTTCTTCTTTTTCTCCCTTTTCTTGCCAGGCTAAGAGTTTAAAACCCTTTTTTCCATTCTTTTCCTATCATGGCATACGATTTCAGGGCAATTGAAGGCAGGTGGCAGAAGGCCTGGGCCAAGAAAAGGGCATTTGAAGCAAAGCAAGGCAAAGGGAAAAAGTACTATGTTCTGGAGATGTTTCCCTACCCAAGCGGAAAGCTTCACATGGGCCACGTGAGAAACTATGCAATAGGCGATGCCACAGCCAGATTCAAGAGAATGCAGGGCTTCAACGTTTTATACCCAATGGGTTATGACGCTTTGGGGCTGCCGGCGGAGAATGCAGCAATAAAGCACAAGGTAAGCCCGAAGAAATGGACATGGGGCAGGATAAACGAAATGAAGGAACAGCAGGAAAGGCTTGGCTTTAGCTATGACTGGGAGAGAATGCTTGCAACCTGCGAACCCTCTTACTACAAGTGGAACCAGTGGTTCTTTCTCCAAATGCTGAAGAATGGGCTTGCTTACAAGGCAAAGGCAAAAAGCAACTGGTGCCCAAAGTGCGAAACAGTGCTGGCAAACGAGCAAGTGGTTGAAGGCAAGTGCTGGCGCTGTGAAAGCGAAGTGGTGGAAAAGGAGTTTGAGCAGTGGTTCTTCAAAATAACAAGGTATGCAGAAGAGCTCCTGCAGGGCCTGGAAAAGCTGCAGGAATGGCCGCAGAGGGTCAGGACAATGCAGAAGAACTGGATTGGGAAAAGTGAAGGAGTGAACATAAAGTTTAAGGTTGAAGGCTCGAATGAGGAGATTGAAACGTTTACAACAAGGCATGACACAATGTATGGAATGACCTTCATTGTGATAGCGCCAGAGCATGAAAGGGTAATGCAGTGGGCAAAGGGAACAGAGAGGGAAAAGCCGGTAAAGGAGTTCATTGAAAAGGTGAAAAGGCTTAGCATTATTGAGAGGACAACTGTTGAAAAGAAGGAGAAAAGGGGCATTTTCCTCGGAAAATACGCAATCCACCCGTTCACAGGGGAAAAGATACCAATTTACGCTGCAGACTTTGTCCTCCTGGAGTTTGGGACAGGCATAGTGCAGGCAGTGCCAGCCCACGACCAGAGGGACTTTGACTTTGCAAAAGAACACAATTTACCAATAATTGTTTCAGTGCAGCCTGACGAGTACGAGCTTAATGCAGAAAAGATGAGCAGGAGCTATGAGGGCTTTGGAACACTGGTTAATTCTGAGGAATTCAACGGCCTAAGGTCAGAGCAGGCAATGGAAAGAATAGCTGACAGGCTTGAAAAAGAGGGCAAGGGCAAGAGAACAGTGAATTACAGGCTAAGGGACTGGCTTATTTCAAGGCAGAGGTTTTGGGGAACGCCAATACCAGTGATTTACTGCGGGAAATGCGGCACTGTTCCAGTTCCTGAAAAGGACTTGCCAGTGAAGCTTCCGGAAAAAGCGCCATTTACAGGAGAGGGAAACCCGCTTGACAAAGTGAAGGCATTTGTTGAAGCAACGTGCCCAAAGTGCAAAGGAAAAGCAAGAAGGGAGACTGACACAATGGACACGTTTGTGGACAGCAGCTGGTACTTTTTGAGGTACTGCTCTCCAAAGGAAGGAAAGGCAATGTTTGGAAAAAAGGAAGCAGCTTACTGGATGCCTGTAGACCAGTACATTGGAGGCATAGAACACGCAATAATGCACTTGCTTTACGCAAGGTTCTTTACAAAAGCTTTAAGGGACCTTGGGATGACCAAGTTTGGCGAGCCATTTACAAGGCTTTTAACACAGGGAATGGTCTTGAAGGAAGGAAAAGTAATGAGCAAGAGCCTTGGTAACGTGGTTGACCCAGGCGCAATAATTGAAAGGTTTGGTGCAGACACAGCAAGGGCATTTATGCTTAGCGTTTCCCTGCCCACAAAGGAGCTTGAATGGAGTGACAAAGGGGCTGACTCAACATTTAAATTTTTGAACAGGTTCAATGAATTTGTTGCCAAGAACAAGGGGGGAAAGGGCAAAATTAGCCAGAAAAGGCTTGGCAGCAAGGACAGGCTTTTATTGAGCAAGGCCCACAGGACAATTGAAACAGTGACAGGGCAAATGCAGGCATTTGAATTCAACTTTGCCCTTGCAGGAATTGCCAGGCTATTCAGTGCAGTGCAGAAGGCAGAAAAGCCTGACAGGAACGTGCTTGGCTTCACTGTGAGAACTCTTGTTCAGCTGCTTGCGCCCTTTGCCCCGCACCTGTGCGAAGAGCTCTGGGCAAAGCTTGGCGAAAAAGGGCTTGTTTCCTTGAGCAAGTGGCCAAAGGCTGACAGGAAGATGATTGACAGGAAAGCAGAGCAGGTTGAGGAATTCATTGAAACAGTGAAGCAAGACGTTGAAAGCATAAAGCAGCTTGCAAAGATTCAAAAGCCCAAGAGAATTGTTTTCTTCACTGCGCCTGAATGGAAGTGGAAAGCAATTTCCATTGCTGCAAAGGCCTGCAGCGAAAAGCCTGATTTTGGCGCAACAGTAAAGGCCTTGATGCAGGAAGCTGAAATAAGGAAGCATGGAAACGAGGTGCAGGGATTTGCAAAAGCGCTTGTTGCAAGGGTCAAGGAATTGGAGGAAGCTGAAAGGATTGACGAGTTTGCCGCCCTTTCCGAGGAAAGGAAGAATTTGGAGAAGGAGTTTGGCTGCAGGATTGAAATAGAGAAAGCTGAAAAGTCAGGGCATGCAAAGGCAAGGAACGCATTCCCACTAAAGCCGGCTATTTTTGTTGAATAGAAAGGATTAAATTCAGAGAAAGCGGTGTTTTTATATGGGAATTCGAAGAAATAGGAAAATACAGCCAAGGAAAAGGATTGGACCAGCAAGGCCAAGGCTTGGGATTAGAATTTCAAGGGGGCTTGATGTTCTTCGTGAGCTGCCTGAAGGCGTGCTCTCAGAAACAGAGCAGGACATTTTGAGAAGGATTCAGGATGTCCATACAGGCGCAGCCAATGGCAGGCTTACAGAAGCAGACTATGTAAACATGAAGAGAATTGCAGATAAGCACAATGTTAGAATTGTCTGATTACATCCTTTCAATTGCCTCAATGTTCAGCAGGGCAAGGCCATTTTTGAGGACCTGGGCTGTTGCCTGCACCAGCGCAAGCCTCTCCTTCTTCAATTCAACGCTTTCAGCCTGCATTACAGGGTGCCTGTGGTAAAAGGTGTTGAAGGCCTCAGCTGTTTCAATCAGCAGCTGGCACAGGATGTGCGGGCTTAGGGAATCAGCGCTCTTCTGCACTGCCTCAGGGAACTGGGCAAGCAGCTTGATTAAATTCTTTGCCTCATCGCTCTGCAGCTGCGTGAAAAGCAGGTTCTGCAGGCTGGTTTTCTTGGCCTTCCTTAGGATGCTTTTTGCCCTCGCATAAGTGTACTGTATGTAGGGGCCTGTTTCGCCCTCAAAGGAAATGCTTTCCCTTGGCCTGAAGTGCAAATCCTTCTGGGCAGCTGTCTTAAGCATGTAGAACTTTATGGCAGCAAGGCCAACAGCCCTTGCCCTGTTGGAAAGCTCTGTTTTCTTTATCTTCTTGTGCCTTTTCAAAACCTCTTTTGATGCAAGGCAGTTAACCTCTGCAATTATGTTGTCTGCGTCAACAACAATGCCTTCCCTGCTCTTCAGCTTTCCTGAGGGCAAGAAAACCATTCCATAGCTTAGGTGCCTGCACTTTCCAGCCCAGGCAAAGCCAAGAAGCTCAAATATCTTGAAAAGCTGCTTGAAGTAAAGGTTTTGCTCGCTTCCAACAACCCAGATGCTTTCATCAAGCATGAAGTGCTCAAACTTGTGCCTGGTTAAAGCCAGATCGTTCGTGATGTAAATGCTTGTGCCGTCGGCCCTTGAAACAGTCTTGTCAGGCAAGCCATAGTTTTCAAGCCTTGCAAGCAGCGCGCCCTCATCATTCACTGAGAAAAAACCTTTCTGCTTTCCAAGCTCAACCAGGGGCTTTGCCCTGTCATAAAACTCAGATTCAAAGAACCAGTGGTCAAAGCTGCTTCCAAAATTTTTATAGGTTTCCTTAAAGCCCTTTAAAACCCATTCATTCATTTTCTTCCAGAGGGCAATTGTTTTCCTGTCTTTGGCTTCCCAAAGGGTTAGCATTTCATAGGCCTGCATCTCAAGCTCGGGCTTTTCAGCTGCCTTCTTATTGTAGAGGACATAGTATTTGCCCACAAAGTGGTCTGGCTTGAGCCCTGCCCTTGCCGGGGTTTTGCCCTTTCCAAAAAGCCTGTATGCAAGCATGCTCTTGCAGATGTGTATGCCCCTGTCGTTCACAAGGTTTGCCTTGATAACCTTGCAGCCTGCTGCCTCAAGCAGTTTGCACACCGCCATTCCAATTGAATCATTCCTCAGGTGCCCTAAGTGCAATGGCTTGTTTGTGTTCGGGGCAGAGTACTCAACCATTACCCTTTTCCCATTGGCTTTAAGCTTTCCATAACTTGCCCCCTCCTTCAGGATTCTTGAAATCGCCTGCTTTGCAATTGACTCCTTCTGCAGGAAGAAGTTCAGGTAGGGGCCGGCAGCTTCAGCCTTTTCAACCGAGGCAGGCAGCTTCACATCCTGCGAGAGGTGTTTTGCTATTTCAGCAGGGCTTTTTTTGAACAGGGCTGCAAGCTTGAAGCATGGAAATGCAATGTCGCCCATTTCAGCAGAGGGCGGGCTTTCCAAAAGAGCAAGCACCTCATCCTGCTTCAGCCTCTCCTTTAGGGAGAGGGAGATGACCTTTGCAATTTCTTCCCTGAATCCAGGCATTTTAAATCCACTAATAATATGTTTTTGAAGTTAATTAATCTTTTTACAAACCAATTTCCTTTGCAATTCCCTGCATTGCACTAATTGAGATTTCAAGAAACCTGCCAGGCCCAAGACCTGCTTTTTCAATGTCAAGGATTAAGTCACGCCTTACAGAGGCAGCAAACCTGTTGTCCTTCAGCTTTTTCTTAAGGCCCTTTACCTGCATTCCATCAAGCGTTCCTTTCATTAACCCATAAGTGTAAATCAGGCCAGAAATGTTGTCCGCTGCTGAAAGAGCAAAATCAAGCTTGCTTTCCCTTTTTACGCCCAGATTGAATTCATTGTGTGAGAGAATTGCATGGCAAACATCTTCAGGGCAGTCTGTTCGCTCCCTGAGAATTTCAACCACCTTCCTCGCCTGGTTTTTGATGTCCGGTTCGATATCGCAATCCATGTCATGCAAAAGGCCTGCAACTGCCCACTTTTCTTCATCTTCACCAAGCTCTTGGGCAAGTGCTTTCATAATGGTTTCAACTTCTCTGCAGTGCATTTTAATTTTTTCAGAGGAAACATATTCATCAAACAGGCTTCTTGCTTCTTCCATGTTCATTAAATCATCCCCAAAACCGCGAGCGAGGCGAGCACAGTCCACCAAGCAAAACATTCGTTTTGCGGGACGTCGGAAATGGGGTCAATTCACACGCGAAGCAATTTCCCAAAGGCTTTTGCAACAGCAAAAGGGCTTAGCGGGATTTGCCAGCTCTACCGAGCAGCCTGAAAGGCTGCGAAGATAGCGCAAATTGCAGCCGGATTTTGCCGGCTAGCGGACCCGGCCGGATTCGAACCGGCGACCTACTGCTTTCCTCTATAGAAAGTAATAGAAGGCTTGCGAAAGAGAGAATTTAACTAACTCAGCTCTTTAGTCGCCCTATCCACTAGGCTACGGGTCCATTATAGAAAAGAATGCAATAAAGGAATTAAAGGTTTTGTTTTTCCCACTTTACCTCAAAAAGGCGGGAAAAAGCGCCCTTTTCCGCTATTTTGCCATTGCTGTAGTCGAGAAGCCAGGCCTGGAGCTTTGGGCTTGAGAACTCGCTTGAGAGGAATTTTTTTGGGGCAGCCCTTTTGAAGCCGTTCATTTTGCGCTTCCTGTAGAACTCCATTGAGTCATGGGGCAGAACAAAAATGAACTCGTCAACCTCGCTTGCGTATGGAAGCTTTGCCTTGAGCTTGCCCTTTGAGGGCCTTGTCAAAACCTCAATGCCAATTGCCCTGCCCTTTGCCTGCACAAGGAAGTCAAACCTGCCTTGCCTTTCTTTCCCCTGCTTTTCAAGAAGGACTGTTTTTTCAGGGCTTATTTCAAGGAGTTCAGGGTTTTTGTTTACGCGCATTCTCTGGAGCTCGTGGAAGACAGCAAGGTGCATTAGCTTTGTCAAAGCGTTGCCGTTGCATTCAATTGGCAGAAATTACCACCAGTTAATTATTGTTCCCAGTGGTATTTAAACCTAATTCCGGCCTGAAAAAGGCCCAAAATTAACTGGTTAACTTTGGAAAGTAAAGCTTATATAGGCTTTAGCAGGTAATTAATTATATGGCCGGAGGCAATACAGCGGAAATACTCATAGCCCTTGTAATAGTTGTGGGCTCTTTCATGTATGTTTACGACAGCCTTGTAAGGCTGTCGCAGATGGACGTGCTTCTTGCAGTGCTTGCGTTCGGCGGGGGCCTTGTGTACCTCTTCAGCAACATATGGGGCAAGTAGCCTGCTTGCCCTGGAAAGCAATTGCTTCTGCTGCATTTTAAGCAATTCAGGAAATAAGCAGGTTTTCCAGAAAGCAATGGCTTTTTTTATTGGAAGGGCAAAGGCCAAGTGAAATTCCAAGAAATGGCTTTTTTTATCGCATTTAAGCCAATTCTGCAAATAACTGAATTTTCCGGGAAGCAATAGCTTTTTATTAAAGTTAAACAATTCTCTAAAGGGGAGCATGGCTGGAAAGGAATCAAAAAAGGGCAGAGCCTTTGAATGGGTTAAGCAAAACCCGTTCTTCATAGCGCTTCTTGCACTGATTGCAGTGTTTGGATACTACCTTTGGCAGGCATTCCTGCTTACCGGGCTAAGCCTGCTGGCAATCTTTGCAGCAATTGTTGTTGCTGTGAAAATTTATTACAGGAAGCCAGGGCTTAGGCAGCTTGTGAAGAAGAAGAGGGAAATACTTGAGGCAGTAAAGATTGCAGAGCGCAAGTACATGAAGAGAAAGCTCAGCGAAAACGACTTCAACAGCATTTTCAAGGAAAAGCAGCAGCAGCTCATAAAAATTGAGGCACTGATTGACGAGCAGCACAACAGGGAAAGGGCTGAAAAGGCAAGCGAGGAAATAGAGAAGGTGCAGGCAAAGAAAAGGCACATACTGCAGAGCCTTATGGAGGAAAAGGCAAGGCTTGTGAAGGAGATGGGAATTGCGGAAAAGCGCTATTTGAAGAGAAAGATTGACAGCAAGACCTACCAGGCTCTGGTGCAGAAAAACCAGGAAAAGGTCGTTGAAATAGAGGCCCAGATAAGCAGGCTCTACAGCGAGGCAAACATAAAAAAAGTAATGGAGAGCCTTAAGGAAAAGCTGGATGGCTGGGAAGAGCAGAAGAAACAGAAAAAGGAAAAGAAAAAAAAGAGCGAGAGGGAAAAAGAGCTGCAGATTGCAGCAGAAATAGCCCAGCAGCTCATGGAAAAATAGCCCAGCGCTAAAAAGCGATTTCAAAAGCTTTCCCGGAAAAATCAGGCCATGGCAAAATAGCCCTAAGCTATGGTTCCTTCAAAAGCCTCTGGGCAAAGCCCTGCACAGGCTTAAGCTTCTCTGCATCCAATTCAAAAATGCTCCTAATGGTAAGGGTGTCAACAACGGTCGCGCCCTTTGTTGAAAGTATATTGCTCAGCCTCATGATTGTAGTGCCGGGCAGGGCAGTGCAGGTTGCAAAAAGCGCAAAGCGCTTTCCCTTGGCCCCCTGAAGCTGCCTGAGGTATGATACAACAATGGGGGTGGGGCAAAAACCCCAAACAGGCGTGCCAACAATGACAAGGTCAAAGTCCTTCAGGCTCGGCAAAGGCTTCTGCAAAGGCAGGTCCTTTTCGCTCTTCCTGTACTCGTGTGCCTTGAGCTCGTGCTCAGGCCTTATCCTGAAAACAGTGACAGTGTTTCCCTCTCCAAAAGCCTTTTCAAGAGCGAGGGCAACCTTTTCAGTCGCACCTGTCTTGGAGTAGTAGGCAACCAAAACATTCATTTTAAGCCCCCACAGTTATCTTGAAAGTGGTGACAAGGAAAAAGCAGTATATGAGGAGCAGGGTAAAAGCCTCAATCCTCTCAATCCTATAGTTGTTCTTAAGGAAAACAAGAAAAAGCCAGCTTACCAGGAGAAGGAAGACAAAGTTAACTATTATTTCGCTTATAGGAAAAACAAGGGGGCTTGCAAGCGCGGAAAGCCCACCCACAAGGAATACGTTTGAGATATTGCTTCCAATAATGTTTCCAATCATTACAGCAGGCAGGCCCTTTTTCAAGGATGAAATTGTTACAGCAAGCTCAGGCAAAGAGGTTCCAATTGCAACAAACACAAGGCCGACCACAACCTGGTCAAATGGAAGCAAGGAAGCAGACCTCACAAGAAAGTTTGCCCCGAGAAAAACGCAGAAAGCGCCCACCAAGGCAAACACCACCTGCTTTGCAAAGAACTTAACAGACAGAACCTCAAACTGGACAGCCTCCTGAACGCTTGTAATAACGCTCCTAATGTCAAAAAACAGGCTTTTAAGCAGGCCGCCTGCAATGCCAATGCCTGACGAGGAAAAGAGGGTTGGGGCCTTTTCAAAGCGCTCCTTGCCCCTGAGGTCAGCATATTCCCTCAAGTACTGCTTGAACCTGAACTCCCTCTTGTAAGTTTTCTTTGTTGCAAAAAAGTAATGCAGGTAGGCAAGAAACAGGAAGAGGAAAACCCCTGCCTCAAGCCTGCTTATAAGGCCGTTAAGGGAGAAAATGAAGAAAAGAAGGGTTCCGGCAAGCATTATGAAGCCGTCCCTGCTGTAGATTTCCCTCCCAATAGCTATTGGGGCAGAAAACAGCCCTGCAAGGCCAAGTATGAGGGCGATGTTTGCTATATTGCTCCCAATAACATTGCCGATTGCAAGCGCTGGGTTGCCG
>JAFGDB010000062.1 GCA_016932355.1 Candidatus Iainarchaeum sp.
AAGGAGCAACCAATTGTGAGGTGAAACCGTTCAAAACAACCGATTGCCTTCCTGTCGGGGGTGATTCAAATTATAGGAGGTTTATTTCCTGTACTAATTGTTGCCTGCCATTTATAAAGGGCTTTTGGTACAATAGCTTAATAGTACAAAAATCGAAGCAGGCTTCATTCCACCAAATATTGCAGGGCTTGGCCTGTTTTGAAAAGATTTAAATTAATTACCGGGAGCAAAAATGTTATGGAAAAGGCAAACCCAAGGGTGCTCATAGCAGCGCCGGTAACATCATACAAGGAAGAGGTTATTGGAGAATTCCTCAAGGGCCTGCAGGCCCTTTCCTACAAAAACAAGGAAATTCTCCTACTTGACAACAGCCCTGAAGAGGAAATGTTCAACAGGCTCAAGAAAGAGAAGGGCATAAGGGTAGAGAAAACCAAGCACTTGGGGAATGCAAAGCAGGCTGTTGCAAGGGACAGGGAGCAACTGAGGCAAACAGCACTCAAGGAAGGATTTGATTATTTGCTTTTCCTGGACCAGGATATTGTTGCACAGGAAAACCTGGTTGAAAGGCTTTTAGAATGGGAAAAGCAGGTTTGCTGCGGCCTGTACTTCAACTACTTTGAGTCAAGGCTGGCGACAGGCGAAAAAATGGTTGACTTTGCGCCAGTTTACTACACATGGTTTGACCCTGAAATAAGGGAGATTGGGATAAGCAAGCAGCTGGGCTATGCAAGCGTTTTCCCAGGCAGGCTTATGGAAATAAAGAAGGGCGGCCTGGGCTGCTGCCTAATACACAAAAGCGTTCTGGAAAAGGTGAACTTCAGGCTTGAGCAGAACGCAGCATACCACGCAGACTTTGCCTTCTTCAAGGACTGCGAAAGGCAGGGCATAAAGGCCTGGCTTGACAGCTCAATCCTGTGCAGGCACATTATAACAGTGCCAAAGGAACAGGCTTTCAAGGAAGGGTGGGGTGGAAAAAATGCCTAACCAAAAGCAGGAAAATGAAGGAAACCCAAGGCTGCTGGTTGCAGGAATTGTAAGCGTGAAAGACAAGCAGGCTCTGCTTGATTTCCTGAAAGGCATTAAAGCAATTGACTATGAGAACAAGGAGGTCCTGCTGCTTGACGCAAGCAAGGAACCTGAAAGCATGAGCGTTTTTGAGGAAATAAAGGGCATAACATTTGAGAAGGCTGCTGAAAAGGGAAGCCAGGCTGAAACAATTGCATTCAACAGGAACAGGCTGGCTGAAGCAGCATTAAAAAAGGGCTTTGGCTACCTGCTTCTCGCTGACCTTAGCCAGCAGCTGCCGGGCAATGCAGCAAAGCAGCTTTTAAGCAATGGAAAAAAGCTTTGCTTTGGTTTGTGCCTGAAGCCTGTTACACTCAAGATAAGCAAGGGGGCAGAGGAATTTTACCTGAGGACAATGAACCCAATGGCAGCAAAAACCCAGGGAAAAAAGCTTTCAGGCCTGCAGCTTGAGGAAATATTCCCAAGCAGGCTGATAAAGACCGATGCCTGCTTCCTCGGGTGTGTGCTAATCCACAAGGATGTATTGAAAAAAGTGAAGTTCCGGTCTGAAAGGGAAAAAGAGGACTTTGAATGCTTTGCCGAAGACTGCAAAAAGCAGGGCATTGAGCAGTGGATTGACACAGGCGTTGTGTGCAAAATGCAGCCCTGAATCACTTAACAAAAACAATTGCCTTCCTGCTTCTCGGGCCGTCAAATTCCGCAAAGAAAACCTCATCACCTCCAATATTGGAATTTTTTCTTAGGACTCTGATTTTCTCGGCTTAAACCTTTACACGACTAAGTCTGGCAATTTTGGTGTAAAGGATTTAATGTCTCCAAAATCCGCAGAGACGTCCACGAAAAAAATTCATTAAATCGGAGGTGATTCAGTTATGGATTTCAAAAAGTTTGATTTCCCTCTTCCTAGTGAGGAGGAAATAAGAATTGTAAAGGAAATAGCGAGATTCGCACCAGCGGAGCTTGATGGAAGAGACAGGTGGGTTCTGCGAGAGTTTCTGGGGGGCGATTTCAAATGAAACGCCATTTTTATTCAACCACCGGAACACCACTCTTCCAAAACCACTTTAAAACCCAAAAACAAGAATTATCTGACAAAGATATGAAAAGCTTAAAATCTGAATATCTATACCCAGCAATCCACTGGTGGCAATTTCCTCTGGATAGGTTCTCAATCGAATTAGACTCCAAATATAAGAAAACTCTTTTTGAAAGGATCTATGAAGAGCGAAGAAAATCAAACCGCTTTAGTAAATTTTTAAATGAAAAATCTAAAATATATGGTAAAAACTGGACTTTTAAAAAACAGCGGTTTCTTTTGTATGAATATAAAAAACACCAAAAATTTGTCCCTGCTTGGGTTATTTTCTGCACAGCCACTTATCTTGGAGTTGAGCTACTTGAAATTGAAAAGAAGATAGAAAGCTATATAAGCTTCAGAGGACGTTTAGTGGTTTCAGAGCCAAAATTGCCAGTAAGAGTAACCCCGGAATTTACTGCAATAGCAATACACACCATGTGCGATGGATGTAATCATCTAGGATCGATAACTTACTTCCAAAGGGATAAAAAAGAACAACTCAGATTTTCTAAACTTGCTGCTAATGTGTTTGGAACATACAGAGTAAAGGATAATAAATACTCTGAAATATTACCAAAGGTTTTTGGAGAGGTTATTTCCAGTTATTATAAGATTACTGATTATTCAACTTTTGGGGCACGCATACCCGACAAAATAAAGAATAGCCCCTTCCAACATAGACTTGCTGCTCTTGTTGCTTTTATCCTGGACGAAGGAACCGTTAGCCTAGGCATCACTTTGCACTCTTCAAATAAATTGCTATTATTAGACATCTGTGAAATAGCAAAATCTTTGGGGTACCTTTGCAGAAAGATTCAGCAAAGAAAGATGCAAAAAACTTTAAACCCTTTTTTCAGATTTAGAATATCCCCAAAAAGCATTGGAAAATTATACACAGACTTAATGATGCTTTACGAAAGATTTCCAAATTTAAATTTTAACAAAAAAATGCACAGAATCCAGAAAATTTGGAATACACAAACTAGAAATTGGAAACAACGAAGGAAAGGCGAAACACGACAGCTTATAATAAACGAATTAAAAAAATCTAAAAAAACAACTTTTGAATTAAGCGAAAGCACAGGAATTTGTCTGAAAACCGTTTACCACCACCTTAAGAGAATAAGCAACCTATCAAAGATAAGAGAAGGAACTCAGATTTACTATGAAGTCTTAGACTAACCTTCAATTATCTTAACAAATATCTTTCGTTGCCTTGGCCCGTCTGCCTCTACAAAATAGCAACTTTCCCAGGTACCAAGTAGCAACTTGCTATTTTTGATGAAAATCAAGCGGCTGTTTCCAATAATTGCCGACTTAATGTGCGCATCACTATTACCCTCTCTGTGGGTATAGGGACCTGCCACAGGCACAAGCCTGTTCAAAGCATTTATCAAATCTGTTTGCACACTGGGGTCAGCACCCTCAGTTACAACAACTGCTGCCGTAGTGTGCGGGGAGTAGACAACGCACAAGCCCTCCTTCAGCTTTGCCTTTTCAACCGCCTTTTGCACCTCTCCGGTAATGTCAATCAATTCATTCCTCTTTTTGGATTTTATTGGGATTTCCTCAAACATACAAAACACCTCCAATTTTTCCGGAAAATTCTCTGGCTGCTGGAATTTGCAAAAATCACTTTCTTATCTTTTCCGCAATTATTTTCTGCACAGCCCTTGGCTCTGCCTTTGCCTTTGTAAGGCGCATTACCTGCCCTACAAGGAAGTTAAGGCTTTTCTCGTTGCCCATCTTCAGGTCTGCAACCGCCTTCTTGTTCTCTGAAAGGACCTTTTCAACAGCCTTTTCAATCTCCTTTTCACCCAAGTCCTTTGAAAGGCCCCTGCCCTCAACGAACCTGGTTGGCTTTACTCCCTTGGCAAGGTAAGCAACCACTGCATCCTTTGCAACCTTCTCAGTAATCTTCCCTGAGAGAAGCATTTCAAGCAGCAGGCCAATCTCGCCTGAATCTAAATCCAGGGAATCCAGGTCAAGCTCGCTCCTGTTTACAACAGCCATTAGCTCCCTTGTCAAAAACTTTGCAGCAGCCTTTGCATCCACAGATTTTGAAATTTCCTCAAAAAGCAGGCCCAAATTGAAATTCCTTGCAAGCACGTTTGCAGTGTACTCATCCAAGGAAAATTCTTTCATAAAGCGCTTTGACTTTGCAGCATGCAGCTCAGGCATTTTAGCCTTCATTTCTTCAATTTCACCTGAAGACAGCTGGATTGCGGTAAGGTCTGGCTCAAAGATGTAGCCGTAATCAGCCTCTGTTTCCTTGCCCCTGGTTGACCTTGTGGTCATTGTTTTTTCGTCAAAGGAACGGGTTTCCCTCACAATTTCCCTCTCATCAAGAAGAAGGCGCTTCTGCCTTGCAACCTCAAACTCCAGGGCTTTGCCCACTGCCTTTTTCCCTGTAACGTTCTTTACCTCAACCCTGGAATTGCCGTAAACGCTTACATTGCAGTCTGCCTTCAGTGTTCCTGTTAGTGGAGAATAAACCTTGAGGTAGGAGAGGATTGTTGTAAGCTGGTCAAGGAAGTCTTGAGCCTCCTCAGGGCTGGCAAAGTCAGGGTCTGTTACAACCTCAACCAGTGGAATTCCAGAGCGGTTGTAATCCACTAGGGAGAAGTTGCTTGCACCCATCCCTGCCTCGTGCACTAAAGCAGCTGGGTCCTCCTCCAAATGCACCCTTGTAATGCCAATCTTTTTCCCAGTGCTTAGCACAAGGTGGCCCTTCAGGCCAACCGGAATTTCGTACTGGCTTATCTGGAAGTTCTTTGACATGTCAGGATAGAAATATGTTTTCCTGGAGAAGAAAAATTCCTTGTTCACCTCGCAGTTAAGGGCAAGCGCCACCTTCAGCGCATAATCAAGGGCCTTTGCATTCAGCACAGGCTTGCTTCCTGGATGGCCAAGGCAGATTGGGCAGCAGCTGCTGTTTGGCTCCTCTGCTGCTGTAGGGCAGCCGCAGAAAAGCTTGCTTTCAGTGTTAAGCTGGATATGGCACTCCAACCCAATTACCACTCCATCCTTTTCCATTAGATGCTCACCTTCATTAAGTCCCTTGCAAGCAAAACCCTGCCATTGAAAAAGCGCTTTGCCTTTCCCCTGCTCTCTACTTTGTCAGTTTCAGGGTAAAAATGGGTAAGCATAAGCCTCTTTGCATTGGCTGCAGCAGCAATCTGGCCTGCCTGCTCTGCGGTCATGTGGTGCCTTACCCTCTTTAAAACACTGCATTCAAGGATTAGAAGGTCTGCATCTTTTGCAAACTCAGCCAAAGCTTTGTTATAGCCGCAGTCTCCGCCGTAAACAATCCTCTTGCCTGAAGCGCTGACGCTAATTGCAAGCGAGTTTCCAACATGAGGAACCTTGATTGCATGGACTGTGAATTTTCCGGCCTTTTCTTTCCTCGATGAAAGCTCTTTAACAGAGGCCCTTGTTTTTTTAAGCTGGGGGTAAAGCAATGAAAGGCCTTTGAAGAACTTTTTAATCCCCTTTGGCCCGAAAATGCTGAACTTTGCAGGCGTGCCAAGGAATTCGTGCATTACAAAGCGCGAGAAGCAAAACGCGCTCAGGTCATTTATGTGGTCAGAGTGAAAATGCGAGAAAAACAAGCTGTTAATTTTTGTAAAATCAAAGCCTGCCCTCTGCAATTGTTTTAGGCAACCGAAGCCCAAATCAAGGATTATGTCAGTGCCAGCATGCGAAACAATATAGCCAGAGGGGTACCTCCCCTTGCCGGAGGCTGAACTGCCGCTTCCCAAAACAGTTAGCCTCATTTCAAGGCCTCCACTGCAAGGCTTGCCTGCACCATTTTCCCTTCACCCATATGGTCTGCTGTAAGCATTAGGCCAACAGGCATGTTCTCATGCTTTCCAACTGGAATTGAAGCATGCGGCATTCCAGCGAGGTTTGCAGGAACAGTGCACAGGTCCATTGCATACTGCTGCAGCGGGCTTAGCTTGAAGATTGCCTCAAAAGTTGGCGCAACCAATGGCATTGTTGGGTTTGCAAGGACATCAACCCTGGAAAAGGCCTTCTTGAATTCTTTTATCAGGGCGGTTCTTGCCTTCATTGCTCTCAAATAGTAGGCATCGCGGAAGCCTGCCATCCTTGCAAAGGTGCCAAGCAAAATTCTTCTTTTGGCCTCTTCACCAAAGCCGTTGCTTCTGACCTTTGAAAAGTATTCGTCAAAGCTACCCTCAAGCTTTTCGTGGAGGCCATAGCGCATTCCGCAATACCTTGCAAGGTTTGTGCTTGCCTCTGCTGTTGAGATAAGGTAGTAGGCTGAAATTCCGTACTTTGAGTTTAGCGGGAGAGAGATTTCCTCTGTTTTCATTCCAAGACTGTCAACCGCTTTCAAGCATTCCTTTTTTACATGGGCATCGCAGTTCTCAAAAAGCTCTTTCACAATCCCAATCTTCAACTTTTCAGGTACAAGCTTTGAAAACTCCTCTTTCTCCTGTTTCAGGGAGGTGCTGTCATTGGCGTCATGGCCTGAAATCACTTCAAGCAGCAGGGCAGCGTCCCCAACAGTTTTTCCAATGCTGCCGATTTTGTCAAGCGAGTTGGCGTAATCAATTAATCCAAAGCGCGAAACCCTGCCATAAGTTGGAGTAATGCCAGCAACGCCGCAAAAGCTGGCAGGGCATGCAATGCTGCCTCCAGTGCTCTGCCCAATGCTTGCGTGCGTTTGCTTTGTCAAGGCTGCAAAGCCAGCTGAACCCCCCGAGCTTCCGCCGCAGGCCCTCTTGATGTCGTGCGGGTTTTTCGGGATTTCAAATCCAAGGCCAACATTCGTGCTGAAAGTGCCAAAGCCAAATGCATCCTGCGAGGTTTTCCCAATAATTATTGCACCCTCTGCCCTTGCCTTTTCAATCACTGTTGCATCAAACAATGGTTCGTAACCTGAGAGAATTTATGAGCCGGCCCTGCTCTCCATGTTCTGCACGCATATGCAGTCCTTTACTGATAAGGGAACACCGAGGAGCTTTCCCTTGTGCCTCCCTGTTTTAATGCTTGCCTCAACCTCTTTTGCCTGCTTTAAGGCGGATTCCCTTGCAATCAGATTGAAGTGGTTGTATTGTGAATTTGTTTTCTCTGCCTCTTCCAGGATTTTTTCAGTGTGCTCCAGGACAGAGATGCTTCCCTTTTTTACCTCTGAAACAAACTGCTTGATTGGAAGGGCAGGCATTTCACATCACCCTCGGGCCCATGAAATAGCCCTGCTTTTTGTTCTTTGTGTTCTTCAAGGATTGGTCCTGGCTTAGGCATTTTTCAACCTTGTCTTCGCGCATGACATTTACAAGCTTTATTGGCTGGAAGCTTGGCTGCTCTTTCTCTACATCAAGCTTGTCAAGCTTGGAAAAGGCCTCAAGCATTTCCTGCAGCTGGGGCAGGAATTCTTCAATCTCCTGCTCGGTTAGGTTTAGCCTGGCGTTGGCTGCAACCCTTAGAAGAAGGGCCTTGTCTACCTTTTGTTTCGGCATGAAAACCAGGAATATTAAAGGGTAAAAGGAATATTAAAGTTTATGAAAGCAGGCAGCCGGAAAAAGAGGTTTTAAATACCGGAAAAGGCAAATGATTAATATGGCAAAGAGAATTGGGCTTGATTATATTCCGGACAGCGAGTGGGCAAAGCTGAGGAAAGAGGTTAAAGGCGCAGGCGGCAGGGTTCTTCTCCTTGTGCACCCTTTTTATAATGAAAAATTAATAAAGAAATTTCCAAAATACCTTGAAGTGGTTGAAAACCTCTTGAAAAAGTCAAAATGGCCAATTGTTGTTTTGCAAGGGTTTGAAAACATACCACAAACAAAGGAAAGGTTAAGGAAATTAAAGGCAAGAAATGTTTTGATTATTCCAACTGCAAATCACAGTTCTGCCACAATAAGAAAAAAGACAACATGGAAAGAGATATTGGACCACAAACAAGAACAATTGATCAAGTGCCTTGCACAAAAGGCAGGGGTAAAAAGTGTTTATGTTGGCGGCATGTATGCTTCAACATCAGGTAGTGCGAAGTCTGTTGAAGAATATGAAGCAGGATGGCTTGCAGAAAAATTACAGGGAAGGAAAAGCAGATTTGAGTATGTAGAAAGGCCATTTACAGGCGGGTGCGCAGGAGCGACCTATGAATATCTAATAGAGTCTGGAAAATTTAAAAAAGTGAGATGGGTTCCAAACGCAAGGCTTGACGGATGGAAAACAGATTTAAGCCGGCCATATGTTGCACCCAGGACTCAACCAAGAGTAAAGATTCACAGAAAATAGCGCTACTGCAATGGCTTCTCAATGTCAAGCTTCAAGGAGAGCTCTTTGAGCTGCCTTTCGCTCACTTCATTTGGGGCATCGTCCATTAGGGAAACTGCTGCCTTGTTTTTAGGGAAGGCAATCACTTCCCTGATGCTATCGCAGCCAGCCATTATGGCAATTATCCTGTCCAAGCCTAGGGCTATTCCGCCGTGCGGCGGCGCTCCAAACTTGAATGCGCTAAGCAAGAAGCCGAATTTTGCCTCTGCCTCCTGCCTGGAAATGCCCAATGCGTTAAACATTTTCTCCTGAATCTCGCCCCTGTGGATTCTGATGCTGCCCCCCCCTATTTCCGAACCGTTCAAAACCAGGTCATAGGCCTTGGCCTTTGCCTTCTCTGGCTGTGAATCAAGCAGGGGAATGTCCTCATCTCTGGGTGAGGTGAAAGGATGGTGCATTGCCTGAAACCTTTGCTCTTCATCATTCCACTCCAAGAGGGGAAAGTCCAAAACCCAGAGGAAGCTGAACTTCTTCCTGTCAATGAGGCCAAGCTTCTCGCCCAAAGCAAGCCTTACATACCCCAAGGAATTGCATGCAGTAAGCCATGAATCTGCAACAAGCAGGACAAGGTCACTGTCCTTTGCCTTCACTTTGGAAAGCAATGCGTTCACTGTTTTCTCCGGGAGGAATTTGGCAATCTGGCTTTCAATTTCTTTGCCTTTGACCCAGATGCTCATTAAGCCTTTTGCCTTGTAGAGCTTGGCAACCTCTGTTAATTTGTCAACATCTTTTTTGTTTAGGGTTTTGCATCCCTTGTCAATTTTCAGGGCTTTAATCACGCCCTTGTTTTCAATTACCTTGTTGAAAATTTCAAAGTCTGTTCCGCTTAATTCCTTTGTTACATCAACCAAGTGCAGTTCAAACCTGTTGTCCGGCTTGTCACTTCCATAAATGTTCATTGCCTCATCAAATGAAAGCCTTGGGAAAGGCGCTTTTACTTTAATGCCAAGGGCCTGCTTGAAAACAAACTGCATTGCCCTTTCCATTATCCCAATTATGTCATCCCTGCCAACAAAGGACATTTCAACATCCACTTGCGTAAACTCAAGCTGCCTGTCAGCCCTCAAATCCTCATCCCTAAAACAGCGCACAATCTGGACATAGCGGTCAAAGCCTGAAACCATGAGAATTTGTTTAAACAGCTGGGGGCTTTGCGGTAAAGCATAGAACTTTCCAGGGTGGACCCTGCTTGGAACTAAGAAATCGCGGGCTCCCTCTGGGGTGCTTTTTGCAAGGAACGGGGTTTCAATCTCCAGAAAATGTTCTTTGTCAAAGAAGTCGCGGAATGCCTTTACAACCTTGTGGCGAAGAATCAGGTTTTGCTGCAGTTCTGCCCTTCTTAAATCAAGAAACCGGTATTTGAGCCTTTGGTCCTCTCCAGCAAGCAAGTGCTCGTCAATTTCTATAGGCAGGGGCGTTTCCGCTGGATTCAGGATTTCAAGACTGGTTGCATTTAATTCAATCTTGCCTGTCTTGATTGCCTTGTTCTCTGTGCCCTTTGGCCTTTTTCCAACCTTGCCCTCAACCTGCACAACGAATTCCTTGCCCAGCTTTGATGCCTCCTTGTGGGCTTCTTTGGAATCCTTTGGGTTGAATACAACCTGTGTTACGCCATACCTGTCGCGCAGGTCAATGAAAATCAGGTTGCCGTGGTCACGCCTTTTTGAAACCCAGCCCTGCAGGACTGCCTTTTTCCCCCTGCTTTTTTCAGTCAGTTCACCGCAGGTGTGTGTTCTCTTCATAAAAGCACCAGGATAAAAAAAATTGCCTGAAAACGGTTAAAAAGCTAAGTGTTGGGGAAAGGGCAGCTGGCTTTCAGAAAACAGTGTGCGCAATTCGGCTTTTTCCTGCAAAACCTTTTTCCATGCTCAACCAGGAGCGCGTGGAATTCATTAAATAGCTGCGTGTTTTGGGGCAATTGAGATTCAAAAAAAGACTTGGCTTCTACATAACTTAGTTTGCCCTTTCCAAAAAACCGCCCAAGAAAGCGCGTTGTGTACACATCCACAACAAAGCTCGGCTTCTCTGCTGCATAGAGGATGATGTCGTCTGCTGTTTCATTTCCAATCCCGTGCAGTGAAAGCAGCTCTGCGCGAAGCTCTGGAATTGGCTTTTTGAATAATTTTTTTACCGAACAGGAATAATTCTTTTTCAGGTATTGGGAAAAGAAAACCAGCTTTTTTGCCTTCTGGTTGAAGTAGCCGGATGGCTTTACCAGTTGGGCAATTTCTTCTTGGGGGGAACCTGCAATTTTGGGGCAGGAGAGCATTCCAGCCCTGCTCAGGTTTCCAAGGGCCTTCATTACATTTTTCCAGTCAGTGTTCTGCGTGAGGATTGCACCAATGCAGATTTCAAAGCGCTGGCTTTCAGAGAGGCGTTTGCGCTCCCTGTAAGTTGGTGCAAATTCCCCTTTCTCTGTTACAGGCCACCATAACTGTGGCCCAAATTCCAAGAGTAGTTTTTTGTATATTTGAATTGGCTTCATCCAAAGAGAATTGGGTTGGAAATTGTTTTTAAGCAAACTCTGTCAGGGTTTTCTGCTCGTGCATTCCAAGCGGCTTTGCAACAATGCCAAGCCTCCTCTGGATGTAGGATGCAAGCTCCCTTTCGCTGCCGTGCATTGTAAGAACAAGCTTTGGCTCCGCCTGCTTCACATACTGCATTAGCTGGTTGAAGTCAGCATGGTCACTCAATGGGAAAAGCCTGTCATATCCCCTGCGGAAAGCCCAGCCTGTTGCAAGCGCAGAGCTCACCTTCTTCTTCAGGCTCAGCTCAAGGAATTGGAGGAGATGGTTGTTTAACAAGCTTGGCGGCATTATAAGAACTGAACTCTCACCCAGGTTGTGGTTGAGCTCAATGTACTTTCCAAGGCTTACGCCATGCTGCCTGTAAACCTCGTTGTTCTTGAAAATGCTTTCGTGCACCAATGGCGAAATGCCCGCATACTTGTTTGAAATTGCTGTGAGCTCCTGGGCCTTTCCCAAAGAATAGCCTGCCAAAACAACAAAGCCCTTTTCAGCCTGGCTTTTAATCCAGCTGCCGATTTCACTGTAAAGCTGCTCCCTTTCAGGGAAGCTGAAGCAGGGCAGCCCAAAAGTGCTTTCAATCACAAGGATGTCGCAGGGAAGGGCATCTGCGCCCTTCTGGATGAGGGAATCCTGCATTTTGAAGTCAGATGTGACAGCAACCCTCTGGTTGCCCTCAACCAGGACCTGGGCTGACCCCAGAATGTGCCCTGAATTGTGAAGGCTTACTGTTGCATTCCCCAGTGAAAGCTTTTCCCTGAAGCGCAGTTCAGTGCAGTCATTTATTTTCCCAAACCTGCTTTCAACAATTGCCCTTGTCTTTGGTGTGCAGATATAGCTGCTGCCCCCGTTCAGGGAAACATGGTCTGCATGGCCGTGCGTTAATATGTTTGGCCTTTCCAGGGAAGCCCTGCCTGGGTCAACTGCAATATTTCCAATGAACAGACCCTTGTCTGAGTAGATTTGCATGCTCTAATAATAGGGCGTTTGGAAATAAAAACCTTGGCTGCAAAAAGAAAGAATTAAAACCAGGTTTGACATAATTATACTGTTTTTATGGCCGGCAGGGAAACAGTCATTGTTGAGATTGGGGAAAGGATTAAAGAGGCGCAGCAGAACATTTCAGACAGGCCTTGGAAAGCTGCGAGCAGGCCTGCCTTTTTGGCTGCCCTGGAGAAAAGTGTTTCTGATCTGGCTGAACTGCACAGCCTCTTCAGCAGGATTGTTGGGGAAATGGACAAAAACCCTGAACCAGGAAAGCCAGAGGTAAAGCCCTTTTTGGAAGAGCTTGAAAAGCTCCTCAAGCTATTGAAAAGGAACCTGGAAATGGAGAAAGGGAAGAGAAGCACTGCAAAAACAGCGAACGAGCTTGACAAGGAGGAAACACCTGAGCTTTACGCAGACTTGCAGCACAAGATACTTGCTTCACTGCTCAAGGCAAGGTACGCGCTTGAAAAGACAACGATTTTCCTCAGGAGGCAAGGCTTTGAGCCAATAACTGACAAGAGCACTGCAAAGCAGGTGATGGAGGTGCTCAGCAGGAAGGAGGAGGAGCTCCAGGAGCTCAGGGAGAAATATGAGAACATCAGGAAAAGGAGCTACCTTGGCTATTTTGAGGAGGGCACTGTTGCAGATTTGGAGCAGGAGCTCGGCGACCTTGCCAAAAGAATGGCCCTGTCAGCAAATGAGCTTGGCAAAAGCATTTCATTCCACAGGAGCCAGATTGAGTACATTGAAAACAGCTATGCTGAATTGAAGCAGAAGCTTGACAGCCTTGAGGAGCTTTTTTCGCAGTACAGCGAAAAGTCAGAGGAGCTGATTAAATCCCTCAAAAAGGAGAGGGATTACGCAAAAAAGATTGTCCTTGATGTGGAGCATGAAACCCTGCAGCTCAGGAACACTTACACAAGGGAAATGCTCAATTTGCAGGAAACAAAGCTTGCTGTAAAGAGGGAAGCCGAAAGGAAGTTCTCAGAGGAAATAAAAAAACTCGCAAGGCAGCTTTCAGAGCAGCAGGACCTTGCAAGGCATTTCAGGAAGGTTGCAGAGGACAAGCTGAAAAAGGAGCACGAGCTTGAGGAAAAGGTAAAGCAGCTAACCCTGCTGTGCAAAACCAAGGAAAAGCACGAGGCAGTGAAAAGGCACTACAAAAAGGGGAAAAAGAAGAAGTGAATCAGGATTCCCTCTCGCTCTTAATCAGTTCATCCAAGCTCTGCCTTTCCCTTATCAGGTAGCTTCTTCCGTCAAGCAAAAGCACGCATGCAGGCAGCAGCCTTGAGTTGTAGTTTGAGGCCATTGCAAAGCCATAGGCGCCTGCATTCAGGATTGCAAGAATGCCGCCTTCATTTGGAGTTGGCAGCTCCCTCAGGGCTTCCCTGCTCTCGTTGAATACATCACTGCTCTCGCATAAATTGCCTGCAACCATGTACTGCTTCTTCTGCCTTCCGTTCACATTGCTGCAGACAACAATTTCATGGTAGCTTCCGTAAAAGGCAGGCCTTACCAAGTCATTGAAGCCTGCGTTCACGCCAATAACCGGAATGTTCTTTTCCTCAACTGTGTTTATTTCACAAAGGAAAATGCCAGCATCCCCAACAATGAAGCGGCCTGGCTCAATTGCAATCTCTGCCTTCAGGCCTGAGGAATTCATCTTTTCAACAATGCCCTTTGCGTATTTTTTAAGGGGAAAACCAGCCTGCTCCATCCTGTACCTTATTCCTGGCCCGCCGCCGAAATCAACAAACTTCAATTTCTTGCCTGTGAGCTCTTCAGCCTTCACTGCTATTGCAATCGTCTTTCCAACTGTTTCAAGGAATGCGTCAACATCCTTGCCAAGCCAGCCGCTGCCAATATGCTGGTGCAACCCAACAAGGTTAAAGCCAAAGGCTTTTGCCTGCAGAAAGGCTGATTCAATTTTATGCTCTGGAATTCCAAACTTGATGAACTTTCCTGCAGTGATTGTGTGTGAATGCAGGCCTGCGCCAATGCCTGGATTCCACCTTATGCTTATGTCTCCCTTAAAGCCAAGGTCGCGCAGCCTCTGCATCTGGGAGAAGCTGTCAATGTTTATTGTAATGCCAAGCTTGGCCAGGGCTTTCAATTCAGGAGTGCTTACGCTCGTGCCTGTGAAAAGGATTTTTTCCCTTGGAAAGCCTGCCTTGAGCGCAATCTGCACCTCTGCTGGCGAGACAGCATCAATGAAAGCGCCTTCCCTCTCCAAAAGCTTGAGTATTGCAATGTGCGAATTTGCCTTCATTGCAAAGTGAATCCTTGGCCTTGCCTTGAACTCGGAAAATGCTTCCTTTACTGCCCTGAAGTTTTCAATAACCCTGTTTCCATTGTAAACGTAGAGTGGAGTGCCGTACTGCTTTGCAAATGCTTCAGCGCTAAAGCCTGCAATGTAAAGCTGGTTTTGCCTCACTTCCAAATGCCCGTCTTGCTCCCACCACATAAAAATCACTGCCCGCAGAGCTGATTCATGTTAAAACCAATTACCAGTCCAAGCTCCCTGTAAAAACCTTCTTGGCAGGGCCTTTTAAAAAGAGCCCCTTCCCAGCCTTTATCTCAACTGTTCCGCCAAGCATTTCAACCTTCACCCAGCCACTGCCTGAAAGCAGGCCTGTTTCAATCCCTGCAATCACAGAGGCAATTGCCCCAGAGCCGCAGGCCATTGTCTCGCAGGCCCCCCTTTCATGCACACGCATCTTAATGCTTTTTGGCGAAATTACATTGACAAACTCGGTGTTTGTCCTCTCAGGCTGAAATGCCCTGTTCCACTCAAACTTGTGGCCGATTTCCTCAACGGGAAAGTCCTTGACAGGCTCCTTGAGGAAAACAACAGCGTGCGGGTTGCCCAAATCAACGCTGTAGTACTCAAAGCTTTTCTTTCCAAGGTTCAGGTAGAATTTCCCCCTGAACTGCCTTCCCCCAAGCAATTCCAGTTCAACATCTGCAGAATAGCCCTTTTGCCTGACAATTTTTGCATTGACAAGGCCAGCGCCTGTTTCAACCTTGAATTCCTTTTTCTTGCCCCCGTTCAAGAGGAAAGCTTCAAAGGCAGCGCACCTCAGGCCGTTAACGCAGGTTTCAGCTTCAGAGCCGTCAGAGTTGAAGATGCGCATCCTGAAATCGTTTTGGCTTTTGTCAGGCCTGCAAAGGAAAAGCAAGCCGTCTGCTCCCACGGAAAAATTCCTCTTGCAGTTCTTTGAGGCAAAGTACTGCCTGTCCTTCTCCTCAATAACCTGCTTCTGGAGCTCATCCACCACAATGAAATCGTTTCCCAGGCCATGTAGCTTGCTGAAAGGCACAATCATAAAACCACCTGCACTGCAAAATTGGCAATCATCACAACAGCCCCTTATCTTGCACAGCAATCATTCCAAAACACTTTGAATCTTGACCAGGTTGGACAGCAATCATTCCAGCAGCCTCTCTGCAGCCTCTTTGGTTTTTTCAACGCTCTGCACCATTGCAAACCTAACAAATTTGTCACCCGGGTTTTTTCCCTCAAATGTGTGGGAAATCAGTCTGCCTGGAACAGTGTTTATGCCCTTTTGGAGAAGCAATTGCTTGCTGAACTCCAGCGGGGTATTTCCATCTGGAACCTGCGCCCAGAGGTAGAAGGTGCCAGCAGGCTTTTCAACAGCGCAGCCCGCATGCCCCAGGGCAGGGAGCAAAGCGTCAATCCTTGCGCTGTACTCTGCCCTCATTTGCTCAGGGTGCCTTTCATCATTCCATGCAGCAACGGCTGCATCCTGTATAAATGTTGCAACCCCCTGCACGCTTTTCCTTGAAACAGAATCAAAGGGCTTTAAAAGCTCGGGGTTCTTGCTTGCTGCAAAGCCAACAGCATAGCCTGTCATCATGCTCCTCTTTGAAAGGCTGTTAAGCACAATGCTGCACTGGCCTGCGTTTGGAATTTCAAGAATGCTCAATGGCCTTTCACCAAAGAAAAGCTCGTTGTAGCACTCATCTGAAACAAGGATTATGCCGTTGTCGTTGCAGAAGTCAACGGCTTCCTTGAGCTTCTCCCTGGCATACATCTGCCCTGTGGGGCTGTGCGGATTATTCAGGAACAGGATTTTGACCTTTTCGGCTGTTTCCCTGCCAATTAAGTCAAACCTCGGCAGGAAGTTGTTCTCAGGCAGCAGGTTCATGTAGTGCGGCACTGCGCCTGCAAGAATTGTTCCGTCGGTGTAAGGCGGATACCCTGGATTTGGGATAAGGGCAATTTCGCCCTTGCCGGGGTTTAGGTAATAGAGCGGAACATGGAAGCAGGCATACTTTGCGCCATAGGTTGCAACCACACCATCCCTTTCCAAAGAAACATTTGACCTGGTTTTCATCCAACTGCACACAGCTTCCTTAAAGCCGTCAGAGCCTGTTGATTCAGGATAGCCGCTTGTTTTCCTTCCATCAACGGCCTTTTTGCACTGCTCCCTGACCAAGGCAGGGGTTTCATCGCTTGGGTCGCCAATGCCAAAGTCAATTATGAATTCCCTGCCGTGCTTTGCAATTGCCTTCTCCTTTGCTGCGTCAACTGCGTCAAAGGGGTAGGGCTTGCCCAGTATTCTGGCAAGGCCGCTGTTTATCGGGACTTTGAAAGCCATTTTAACCACTTGCAATGAAAAAACCCTGTGAGGGAAAATTTAAATAACAAACAGGGCCTAAACGAATTTCGGTCAAATCGGTTATTTATATATAACTTTTCGTATGGGTTATTTCTATGGCTTTTTAGTGGTTGAAAATGAGAATTGCATTAATTGGATATGGGAACATGGGGAAGGAAATTGCAGCCCTTGCAGGAGAGCAGGGCATTGAGATAGCTGCAATTATTGACGCAGAGGCAGCCGGTGCAACAGGCAGGGAAATTTCAAAGGAGGCCCTGGCAAATGCAGATGTCTGCATTGAGTTCAGCAACCCTGGTTCAGCAGTTGAAAACATTAAGGGCATGGCTGCTTTGCACAAAAATATCGTGGTTGGAACCACCGGCTGGTACAGCAAGCTTGATGAAGTGAAAAAGGCTGTTGAAAGAGAGGGCATTGGCCTGGTTTATGCAAGCAACTTTTCTCTCGGGGTCAATGCTTTTTTCAGGATTGTTGAAAGGGCAGCAGAGGTAATGGACAAGCTGCCTGAATACGATGTTTCCGGCCTTGAAATTCACCACAAGGGCAAGAAAGACAGCCCGAGCGGGACAGCCAGGGCAATTGAAAAAATTCTCCTGGAGAGGATTGCAAGGAAAAAAAGGGCGGTTGAGGGAAAGCTTGACAGGAAAATTGAAGGGGATGAGCTGCACTTTGCATCACTTAGAACAGGCAACGTGCCCGGAACCCACTCCGTGCTTTTTGACAGCATCGCTGACTCCATTGAACTGACGCACACTGCAAGGAACAGGCAGGGCTTTGCATTGGGAGCGCTGCAGGCAGCAAAATGGGTAAAGGGCAAAAAAGGCTTTTATTCAATAGATGACATGATGAAGGAGCTCTTTGAATGAGAAAATCAAGCAGGGGTTTGAGGGGGAATTCTAAATGAGCAAAAAGATTTCTGGGTGCTTCCCTGCACTGGTAACGCCCATGAAGCAGGACGGAAACAGGCTGAACCACGCAATTGACTTTGAAGGGCTGAAGCAGCTCATTGATTACGTGGCAAATGGTAGAGTAACAGGAATTGTCGCAGGCGGGTGCACAGGGCACGCAGCCTCATTGACGCATGATGAGCAGGTAAGGCTTGTTGAAAAGGCAATGGAGGCAGCAGGAAGCACTGAGGTCATTGCAGGCGATGGAAGCAACTGCACAAGGGAAGCCATTGACCTTGCAAGGGAAATGCAGGATTTGGGAATCAAGAGGCATTTGCAGATTTCACCCTACCAGAACAAGCCAACACAGGAGGGGCTTTACCAGCACTATGCTGCAATTGCAAAGGCAATTGACACTGAAATAATTGTCTACAATGTTCCGGGAAGGACAGGCCGGAATGTTGAGCCTGAAACAGTTTTAAGGCTTGCAACGGAATTCAGCAATGTGGTTGCAGTAAAGGAGGCATCAGGAAACCTGGAGCAGATAAAAAAAGTGATTGAGGTGGCCAGGGATTTGGAGTTTGATGTAATAAGCGGCGATGATAGCTTAACGCTTGAAATAATAAAGGCAGGCGGAACAGGCTGCATTTCAGTTGCAGCAAATGTTGCCCCAAAGCAGACAACTGAAATGATTTCACTTGCCCTGCAGGGAAAGATTGAACAGGCAAAAAGGATTGATGAAAGCCTGGGGGAACTGTACAGGGTTTTGTTCATTGAAACAAACCCAGGGCCTGCACACTATGCCCTGAGAAAGCTTGGAATAAAGGCAGGCATTCCTCGCTTGCCTTTGGTGGATGTAACCCGGGAATCAGCCAAGCAGATTGATTCAGCCCTAAAAGGCCTTGGCCTGGTTAAATAAGCAGAACAGCACAGGAGCGGCTCAGCAGGGCATTAGCCGGATTAGATGAATGGCTTGTGCTGCACAAACCTAGCCTGATTAAAAAGGCAGCCCGCCCCTTGCATTCTCTTTTGGCTTGAAGGAACCAGGATTGAACAAGCAATCAAGGATGAACTTGGACCATTTTTTTGCAAGCTGCTGCTTTTCCAGGGAGAGCTGCATTTCATTCAAGCCCTCAACATCAGATTCCTCTATTGCTTTTACAATCTTTGCCTTTGAATTCATTTCCAGGTCAATGAGCTTGCTGAGCAAAGCCTCAATCTTGAAGTCCTTTTCCGCATACAAAACAAAAACAAAAACAAGGTCTGCCTCATTCACAACCTTGGAAACGGCTGCAGGCACATCCTCTGGAAAGGGCACAAAAACTGGCTGGCAGCGCAGGCCAGCAACCTGCTTTTCAAGCAGGCCTGCCAGCTCAGGGAAGAAATTTATGCCTGTTTTGCTGTCCGAAACAAGGAACACTTTCATACCAACCTATTTGTTGCAATGTCCTTTTATAATTTTTAGTCCCCTAAAAGCTGCCAATGCAAAACCTATTTAAATAAGGTCCAAGTTATCTATAATGAACCTATATGTATGGGCCTGACAAGTTTGATGAGCCGCATTACAGCGATGAGGAAATAGATTTGGGCGGGGAAGGCTTTGGAAGCCAGGTTGCCGAAATGCTCGGCCCTGCAAAGCAGTACCTGCCGCACATAATTGTAGCAGTTGTTGCCATAGTTGCAGGCCTCCTTTTGTACGACTACTTTATTGGCTCTTATGGAAGCGTTACAATAACGCTGAGGGACACTGAAGGGGAATACCTTGATGACACCAGCCTGAAGCTTTTTGCAGAGGGAAGCGCGCAGCCTTTGTTCAGTGAAAGCGGAAGCAGCACTTACACAATCTCCCTAAAGCCTGGCAGGTACAGGTATGAGGCAACCTCGCCAGGCTATGCAGTGAAAAGGTCAAGCGTTGAAATCGCAAAGGGCGAGACAACAAGCGAAATTGAACTTGAAAAGGACATTGAGGTTGAAATAACCGGATTTGGAAGCGTTTTTCCTGAAAGGCTCTACGCAGGGCAAAGCATTGAACTGGAAATAAGGCTGGAAAACAAGAGGGGCGAGACCGCCTCGGTGCAGATAGTGCCGGAGCAGAATTTGGAGGATTATGCAAGCGAAACCCAGGCCGTTCAGGTCCCTGGCTCTGGAACGGCAGCAGCCACCCTTACTGTAAGCGTTCCAGCCTCAGCAAGCATAGATGACCAAACAGAGGGCGACCTGAAAAAGGCAGCTGTTAGAATCAAGTACACAAATGAAAGGGCTTCATCTGAATTCACGCTCTACCCAAACCCAAAGGAAAAGATAACATTAAGCAGCCCGAGCTTCAGCGTAAAAGCAATTGGAGGAAAAAACAAGCAGAGCAGGGACATCAGGATAACAAACAGCAACAGGTTCCCAATTGAAAACCTGGAGCTAAGCATTGAAATAACCAGCAGCACGGAAAACAGCAAGGAAGAGGCAAAGGAATGGTTCCAGTTCACAGAGGTTGCAGACCAGCCAGAGCCCTGGAAGCTGGACATTGAAAGCATTGGGGCTGGAAAAAGCGTTGAAAAGGAATTGCAAGTAATTGTCCCGCTTACGGCAGAGGACGAGCTTGGGATAAAGGGCAACATTGTGCTGGATGCAGGCTACTTCACCCAGCCGAAGAAAGAGCCCTTAACCCTTGACATAACCGAAAAGGCAAGCTATGAAATAGAGCTCAGCCTGAGCCCAAGGCAGCCTTACAGCATTGAATGGGACAGTGCAATAGGGGGGTATGAGGAGAAAATTGTTTCCCTCAATTTAAAGAACTCAGGCCAGATTGAATTGGAGAACATTGTTGTTTCTGTTGAAAATGATGAAACATGCAGCACGAGCTGGCTTGTCTTCCTTGAAAACTCTTTGGACAGCCTGGCTATTGGCCAGACAAGGGAGCTGAAGGTGAGAATAACTGCGCCATTGTTCCAGAGGGGCAATGAAAGCCCAATCCACTGCGATTTGCACTACAGGTATGACAACCCCTTAGAGCTCGGCAGCTATGTAGAGGACACCATAATTGCGTTCATTGAAATCGAGCCAGAAGCAGATTAAAGCAGGCTCTGCTTCCCAAAGCAGTTATTTGAGCAATCTCCCCAGGTTAAAGGCTCTTGCCTATGAGTTCTTTCAGGCTCTTTGGGGCATCCACCCCTTTTGCCATAAACTCTTCCTTTGAAAACCACTTCATCTGGGCAATGCGCTCGTTCTCCTTGTGCGGCAAAACAGGCTTTTGTGTTCCGGCATCGCACCTGAAAACCGTGTTCACAACCATTGCGCCATCGCTCAAGCGCATAAAATAGTATACGCCAACAGCCTCCAGGGCTTCAACTTTGAGCCCTGCTTCCTCCCAGGCTTCCCTTTTCAGGGCTTCAATGGGGTCTTCACCGTGCTCAACCTTGCCGCCAGGCAAATCCCAGATTTTTTTCCTTCCAACCTCTAGCTCAAGGGCAAGGAACCTGCCTTCCCTTACAATAAGGGCCTTTATTGCAGCAAATACATCAGGCATATCAGAAATAACACTACATGGGAAAATTTAAAAAGGAAAAGGAAAGCCCCTGTTTGCAAAAGAATTTTATATGAAAAGGGCATATATTAAAGGGTTAAGAGGACTTTAAAATGCGCAAAATTCTGCTATTGGTGGCAATTGCACTCATGCTGCCTGCAGCATTTGGGCAGGAAAACAGTACAGAGCTTACAATTGACCACATACACACAGCCGCCATCCCAAATGCATACTTTGACTTCAGCTTTACAGTTGGAAACATGGCAGGGCCTGCCTGCGACTCAAAGGTTGAATACTGGCTTGGAACAGAGGAAAGCAGGCTTGTGGAGGGAACAGACACCCTTTTTTTGGGCGAGGGAACCAAAAAAACGATTGAAACATTCCTCCTTGTTCCGGCAAGCGCAAAAGGCGTAACAACATTCTACCTGCAAATGCAGTGCAACGGCTCAACAGCGCTTGCAAGCAGGACAATAAGGGTAGAGCAGCCAACAGACACAACCCCAAAGATAATTGAATTGAAGGTGCTGAAAAACACCGAGGACAAGGAGTTCGACTTTGGCTACACCCTAAAATCATACCAGGATGAGGCACAGCCGGCAAGGGTTGAAGAGGTTATAACCAGCGAGGACAAGGCAGTATGGAAAAGCGAGCAGTTTATAAGCCTTGCAGGAACAGAGGAGTTTGCAAGGCAGGGGCCTCTGCTTCCGCCAGGGGCATATACCCTGACAGTGCTTGTAACAAGAGACAGCCAGACCTCAGCCTCAACAACAGCCTTTGAAATTGAAGGAAGCGGCTTTTCAGGAAACCTCAGCCTTTCAGGAATTCTTTCAATCATTGCAATTGGGATGTTTTCAATTATTGCCTCTGTGCTGATATTTGAATCATGCGGCTACAGGCTGATAAGAAAGCAGGACAGCGAAGCAGGAAGCTTTTCATTGGGAACAAAGCCGCCTGCAGCCCCTGCGCCAGGATTATGCAAAACCGAGGAAATTCCAGAGCCAGAGAAAAACTATGTTGGCCTTTCCGAATCAGAGTCAAGCGGCATGCTTGAAAAGGAGGAAATTGAAAAGCTTTTGGATGACGCAGGCTTCTCCAAGGGGGAAAAGCTTGTTGGCATGGAATTTGCCCACGCCGTTCCAGTAAGCCAAAGCGTTAAAAGCTGCATTTTCATTGACAAGTTTGACAAGGCAAACTGCGAAACAACAATTACAGTCAACATTGAAAACGAAACAAGCAACGACTGGTGCGATGTAAATGTTTTGGGCAAAATCCCGAAATTTTTGTCAGAGAACGTTTCAGAGGTTTCAGCTGACAGTGATTTGGAGGTAACAAAAGAGGGCTCAATCATCAAGTTTGTGATTCCCAAGATTGCTGCAAGCGAAACAGCGAGCATTTCATACACAATACCAAAGTGGGTTACGCAGGAAAAGGCAAAAAAGGTTCCGCTGCCTGCAGTTGTGCACTTCACAAACGTTAAGCCCTTGAAGGTCAAAAGGGGGGAAGGCAAAAAGCTGGAAAAAAGGGAAATTGCAGAAAAGCAAAAAGTGCACAAAAGCAAAGGCAGGAAAAAGCAGGGGAAAATCCAGGCTGATTGAACAGCCCCAAAAAGGCAAAAGCTAATTGAATTCTGTAAAATCCAAAAAAGCCCCGGGAGGGATTACCGCTCCAAATCAGAAGCCCGCCTGCATTGGCCGGCTGAAATTTTTATACAGAAACTATATAATGCGAGGGAGTTAATTAATTTATCGTCTGACATTCGTTTAACAAATAGGCTTAAATTTGTTTTAATAGATTAAATTTAGGTTGGATGACTCGTTGTACACGTTGTGGAGAGAAGATAAAAGACCTGCCATTTCACTGTCACTATTGTAATTGCTTTTTTTGCAAGGAACATAGACTGCCAGAAAACCATAACTGCGATGCACATAGAGAGTATAGTGAAGTTCGGCGAAGACGTTTTATTGAAATAGTTAAAAGTTATGTTACCTCTTTCATGCCAGTTGAAGAAAGTTTAAAAGGGGAGTCAGGAGCAAAAGTTAAGGGGGTTCCGCATACTGTATTTGAGAATGGCGAACTTAAAACAAAGACTAAAGTGAAAACTGTAGGCGAGCGAGCTCCCAAAAGCAGTAATTCTTACAAAAGTAAGCCTGCCATAAAATTCCGTTTCAATAAATTTAGGCTAAACAAGTCGATTGTTAAGTTTCTTGTTTTAGGGGGCGTTTTGTTTTCTATAATTCTGTTGGTTACATATTTTCTTAATGTAAATTCTGTGGTCAGATTGGAGAATGTTAGGGCCAATGCTTACAAGTTAGCTAGTTCTAGCCCTCTAAAATTAGCGGTGAGAATAGATTACGAACTAGTTGATAATGCTACGGCAGTATACTTACAAACAGGCATTGAGCGAAAAACAAAAGAGTTGAAATGTAAATCTGCAGGCAAGTGTTCTGAAAGGATAAGTTTGCCAATCTCCGGTTTTTCATTAGTAGATGAGAACGCAGCGGAACCCACTTATGTTACCGAAAAACAAAAATACCTTCTTTGCGCGGAGTTTGAGAATCCCCTTATATTAAAGCAATGCAAGCAAATCATCTTGGAACCCTTTAATTTTAAAACTTCAGCAGCGGTTTCTATCGATGCAAAAAACTTTACGTGTCCACAGGATTATCGTGAAGAAGGTGGTTTATGTTTAAAAATAAAACGTTGTGAAGATGGGACGGAATATGGGAAATGTAGTAATGAAAAACCCATATATTGCGAGGATGGTAACTTAGTTTCAAAAGCTAGTGTTTGTGGTTGTGGGGTCGATGAAGAAGTCGAAGAGGAAGAATGTGTTTCGATTTTTTTGAACGGGTCTGAAGAAAAAGAATTTGAGTATGTATTGCGTGGCGAAAGAGGAAAAATTTTGTTTACAACATACAAAGGATTGAATGACTATTTAGCTGGTCAGCCAAGAACATACTATTGTGATCCTACTTGCCCCTCTGACACCGATATAGAGCTAAAATATCTTTCGGAGGAGCACCAAACGAAGGAGTTGAATAAACTTGTTCAGCTAATGCGTGAGGAAGCAGATAGTAAGGATGACCAAGCAAGAGTTGCTATAAGTTTAGTCCAGAAGATACCTTATGATTGGATTGGTTTTGAAACAGGATTTTTATCTGGGAGATACCCTTATGAAGTTCTGTATGATAAAGCAGGGGTTTGTGGCGAAAAATCAAAACTCTTGGCCTACCTATTAAAATCGCTTGGGTATGGCGTGGTGCTTTTTCAATATGATGAGGAATCCCATCAAGCAGTGGGGGTAAAATGCCCCCTCGAATATAGCTTAAATCAGGGGGGTTATTGTTTTATTGAAACCGCCAGGCCAGATATTCCAACTAATTATAGTGGTGATTATGTGGGGGTAGGAAAATTGCCCGCAGTGCCATCAGAAACAATAAAAGTTAGTGATGGCAGTTCATTTGATAGCATTGGAGAGGAATATAATGATGCATTAGAGTGGAATAGAATTGATGCAATTGCTGAGAAATCGGGTAACGTTTTGCTCCCGGTTTATTATAATTCTTGGAATAGGCTGGTGTACAAATACGGGATTGAATTTGATTGAAAATTCAATTTTTTTTGTGATGATGATAAACTGTAGCAGCCCCAATTATTCCTATTAAGATAGAACCAATTCCAATTGAAAATCCCGCTTGAGCCACTTGCGATGCAAATTCTTGCACTGCTAAGAAATTTAGGAATACAAAAACAAGCGATAAAATGCCTGCAATGGCTTCTGGGGTCCTGCCTAATGCGTTTATTCCTCTGAGGAAATAAAGAACAACGGACACAAAATAAGTTATGATTAAAGCAAAAAATACCAGCAGAGATATTTTGTATTCACCAGAGTTTAAGTTAACAGCAATCATACCCCCTGTATTGTTTTGCTCTTTTTCGTTTTCTTCAACACTTATATAAATACCTTTGATGAGTTGATAAGGGGTAAGACTGTTTTCAGAGAAATCAAATAAGTTTTGAGAAACAATTGGAAGAAACATCGAAAATAGTAAAAGGAAAAAAGCGAATAAACCGCCCCCATTGACTCTGAAGTAGTATTTCATAATAATATCCTGTACTTGAAAGAATATTTTAATCTATTCAAATCCCTCTTTTCCCAAGTATTTTGTCTATCTCTATTGGTGTGTATTTGATTAATTCCACGCTCACATTAATTGTCTTGTTCTCTGAATTTATTAAAGGAAACTCTGTCGGATGGTTGTTATGGTGGTGTCCGTGTATTATCCATCCCTTCCAGCCCTTAGGTTTTAGTGCTGGATCATGCGTTAAAATAAATTCTTCGTCCTTGTATTTCAAGAAAACGTTTTTGTCTTTTGAATAAAATGTTTTCAACTTAATGTCTTCGTGATTTCCTTCGATGAAAACAATTTTTCCGTTTAGTTTTTTCAGCCAGTATTCTGCGCTGTGGCTTCCTTTTCCAAAAGCCATGTCGCCTAAAAAGTAGACAGTGTCTTGGTTTCTCACTGTGTTGTTCCAGTTGCTTACAAGTATGTCGTTCATTTCTTTAACGTTTTTGAATGGCCTCTTTGTGTATTTTATGATGTTTGTGTGGTCTAAATGCAGGTCGCTTATTAGGAATATTTTCTTGCTAGTAGATGGCGTTTCTGCCAAGTGAATCTCCAATCTTTTCCCGCCGTTTGCTTTTATTTCTTTCAAGGCGCTTATTGTTTTTTGCATGCTTCTTCTGCTTAAGGCTTCATACCTGTGAAGCATCTCTCTTTGGATGAAATCATATTCTCTCAATATTTTGCCTTTCTTCAACAAGGTGGCTCTTAAGAGGCACTGGTCTATGTTGGGAATCTCAAGGCTTGAAACATAGCGCCAAATCTCGTCAAATTTTTCTTCAATGTCTCCATGGGCGATTGTAGTATGGAAGATAAAATCTAATTCAGGCATATCCCAAGGCTGCGCTTTGCAAGTAGTGTTCAATTCTTTTGCCAACTCACTTCGGAGTCCAATCAATTCTGTAGACGGCTTGACATTCAAATAGATAACATGTTTGTCTATGTGATCAAACCCGTTGAGCTTAAACTTAACTAAGTCAAATCTCTTGCAGATGCTTACAAACTTTTTTATCATCTCATTTTCATCGGCTGTTGAAAAGCCACCATACAAGCTGATGTGCAGCGGCTTTCCTTTGCGTATCACTTGCTTTACTTGGAACTTGCGAGAAATGTTTTTGGAAAGCTCTTTCGCATATCTTTTGGCATAGCCATGAAACCTAAATTCAATCAGGTAGTTTGCACACTTCTTTTTTGATTTAAGTCGTTTCTCTTTTTGTTTAAGCAAAGAACTCAATTTTTTTAATGTTATCACCGAAACCGCTTCCTTCGTCTATGTTTTCTCTTCCTTTTTTTCTTAACTGGCACATACTCCCCATAAAAGATTGGGGCAAATTCATCTCTCCAAGCTTCATAACCACTGTAGATCCACAACCAGAATTTAACAGGCTTCCCACCCACATATGGTTTTATGTCAGCTCGGCTGCAGGTTCTATTCTCATATTTTTTATAGCAAGGTATAGGGCCATCAAATCCAACGCAACCAAATAAGTCAACAATCTTTGTACTTCCTTTCTTCCCAAATAAATGTTTAATCCAATCCAGAGGAGTCAATTTAATCACCCGGTTTATATTTTACATAGAAAAAGATTATAGCAGCAGCTATTCTAAGAATTATGTCAACTGCGTCTGGAAAAGGTAAAGCAACCCTCACCATCAGCATAATAAGAGAGGTAAAAGTGCCAGTGAAGGCTTCTGTAGTCATTCCTGACGCCATGAACCCGAGAACGGGCAACATCATTTCTATAAAGATTCGCCCAACTACAAATGAAGAACCAAGTGCATAGGCAGCCACTATATCCTCTTTCCAACCCATATCCTAATCGGCTGCATTTCTTATTTTAAATTATTATTTTTGAGTTTTGCAGCGCCATATTTTTTCAAAAGCCCCCCAGCAATTCCCTGGAAAGACTCATTGCTGAAAACCTTATCCACAAGTCAAATCTGCCCCCTGTAATTGAACTAAATGTAGCAGTCCATTGCATCCTTCTTCTCGTGCCTTGCCTGTGTAGCCGCAAATCACTTTTTCTGGCTTAATCTGACTCAAATTACAAAAAGAAGCCCAGTTGACCTAAATATTTAGGTAGCGGAGGTAGCGGAATACCTCAGTTGGGCAAAAGGAGCGAGAATTGAGTACTAGTTGCTCCTACAAAGTATTGATTTTTGTAATGCAGTTTAGGAATACTATTAGTGCGTTGTGTACGTGAACATTAGCGTTTTGATTTAAATTTTTTGTTTTCTATTTGCCTGTTTTTATTTGAATAAGAATGAGAACAATGTTCCAAGTTTATTATTTATCATCATTTCAATTTCTTTTGCTACTTGGATGTAATTACTGTTTTTTAATCCAAAATAATCTGTAGTGACGAATTTTGTTTCTTCCTTTTTGTTGGTCAAAGCGGTTCGAATCCAGTGTTCATTGTCCGGGTGATGAATTACTTTGCCGTATTTTTGGTTTATTTGCTTGCAGCCTTCTTCAATTACTTCAATGCATTGGTTCACTTGCGAATCTGGAAGTTGATCTTTCATAAAATAAGTTCTAGCAATGAGCGCAAAATCTCCTTTTATTTCAGAGAGTTTCTTGTTTATATTTGTAGCGAATGATTCTCGTTTTTTCAAATCGGTGTCAATATCCTGGACACTTAAATCTAATAGTTTGAGCCCTTTCTTAAGTTGGTTTTTATCTATGAAGTTTGTTTCAGGCAGTAAGCTTATGGCTTTGTCTAAGCTCTTTTTTGAATTTAAATAAAGAAGCATTGCTTCGATAGTGGTATGAAAAGTGTCAACAAGATCATAGAACTCGTGTTTAACTGAGGACACTAAAACGCTTTTTGCCTGTTTGAAGTCATTTTCAATTAGGAGGGTGCTCTTAATTCTTTCAGTTTCTTCTTTCCCCAGATAAGCGCTGATGAATATGTTAGTATCGGGAGAGAGAATCAAGTGAACACCTGCTATACTTTTATCGCATTGGCAATGTATTCGTTGTACCTGTCAAATTTGTGTTTGGGTTCTAGTATGCCGGCTTTGGCAAATTCTTCGTAGGCCTGTGTAATTTCTTTTTTTATTTTGTCTTTATCGAATAGTTTAACTAGTCTTATCACAAGAATGTTCGTTGCCGCAATTGTTCTAGCGAATTTCCTGAAATTGTGGGTTCTTTTCCCGAATGCGAAATATTTCAGACCTGGAATGGGGGCAAGTATTTTCCAATGGTTTTTCTGCGCTTTTATTACTTCTTTTCTGAACTCGCCTAAAAGCGTTTTTTGTATTCTTATGACTGTGGGGAAGTAAGATTTTTTTAACAAGTCTTTTTCATCTGCGATAGCTTTCTCCATCGCTTGTTCGTCAGATATTATCTTCAAAGAGGTGTTAATAAACTCTGAAATTTTGACCAACAGTTGGTCTTGCTTATTAACCATAAGCTGAACCACTTTCAAGAGTTCTTTCATATGTAGCTTATTCACTTTCGTTGTGGCCGCCAAATAATCTTCTATTGTAATGTACTCTTTGCCTGTAAGGTTTTCTAACTCCTTGACGACAAGCTCAGCATCATTAATACAGAATTGAAAAAAATCTTCTAATGTGGGCTTGACTTCCTCTGTTTTTTGAATGCTTATGTATTTATCATAAGCCTCATCAATTAGAGGGTTATGGAAATTTAGATACCCCTGTTTAACATTAACGAACATGCTGCCCCCTTTGGTACTTTATTTATCCTATAGGCTGTAATGAAAGGGAAACGATATATATAAATATTTGGACGCCCCCCCAAATTATGTATACTGCAAGCTGTTTTCTATCGTCGAGACTCCAGCAAATCCCTTATCTCTACAAGCAAATTGTTCTGCTCCCTGAGCAGCCTGTTGTTTTCCGCTAGCAGGTTTTTGGTTTTGTTTTGCTGGATGAATGTTGCTATGCCCATTTCACACACCTCCCGGAAGACCTTGCTGCAGGATTGTTAAAGCCTGCCTTATTTTCTGCGGGTTGTTGCCAGCCAGCTCCAGCAATTTCATCAGGCTTATGACGCTTTCCTGGCTGTTTTCCTCTGTTTCACGCATCTCCCTTGAAGCTTGCGGTGATAATGGAAGCCAGCATTTTTCGCAATAATCATTGTTGACATCGTTCAATTGCTTGCATCTTGGGCATGGCTCTCTCTTCAGCAAATCCTTTTGCTCTTCCCCCTTCTTCAAGCCGCACATTCTTAGCACAGCATCATCTACTTGTTTTCCTGAGAGGTGAACATAGCGTGCTGCCATTTTGCTGTCCTGGCCCCAGCCAAAGTATTCTTTCATTTGGGCGTCTGTAAGGAACTGGGCCATGTATGTTGCCCTGCTGTGCCTGAAGTGGTGTGGGTTGATTGGCTTTTGCAAGCTGGCTCTTTTTTTGGCTGTGCGCAGGACCTTGGATATTGCAGAGTAGCCCATTTGTTCGCAGTGGCTTTTTTCCAAGCAAATCCATAGTGGCGCATCAATGTTTTTGCTGTATGGATGCTTGTTAATCCACTCCAGCACGTAGGGCGCGCTGTGGACGATCCTGACTTTTCTCATGCCGGTTTTTCCGTCTAGGAGAATCCTGCCGCCGAATTCGTCGAAAGAAATGTCTCTGATTCTTGCGCTGCCGAGCTCGCCGATTCTCGCGCCTGTTTCCCAAAGGGAAGCAATGAGCGCTTTGTCCCTCTGGTTCAAAGCAGATTTAATTAACTGCTTTGCATCTTCCTGGGTTAGCAGTTGCTCTGGCAGGGTTTGGTTGCCGATTTTTTTGAACTTGAACCAGGCAACACATTCTGGGTATGTTCCGTTGTTGAGCCACTTGTGAAAAACCTTCAGGATTTTTTTGTAAGTCCAGATAGTGGCTTCCTTGCAACCCTGCTTGTGCAGCCAAATCAAGAACTGTTCATAGTCCTCTTTTGAAGCCTCTCTGAAGTCTTTTTTCACCTGCCCTGCTGTTCTCCTTAGCACGCACATTTGTCTTATCAATCTCGCAAGGCTGAACCCTTGTGCCAAATTGTGCTCATAGAAGCTTGTTATCAGTTGCTTGTTTGCTTCAGCTAGGGAAGAATTTTCCAACCGCTTGATTTCCCCTTCAAGGTCTCTCTCGAAAGGGTGAATGTATTTTCTCATTTAACCTCACCTTCCTCAACCGAAACCAATTTAAATGACACAGGTGAGGGCTCTTGAAAAGAAGCTAATAGCCCCGGGAGGGAATTGAACTCTGTTTTTTTGGCTGGGTTAGAAGCTGGCCCACCTGGCAAGCTCTTGCATTGGCAATTAGCGGTTAACAAAAGCGGAAAGCATTAAAAACACTTAGGTAATAAGTATATTATAGGCAATAAATTTATGTAGGTGGTTTTTTTGGCTACAGAAACTATCCAGGTTTTGCACTACCCAACGCTTAAAACTGTTCTCATGGTTGAAAACATACTAAAGGAAGCAAAAGAGCCTCTTTCAAGATATGAAATAATGAAAAGGTCAGACAACAAAGTAATGAGGCAAACACTGAACACTATACTTGCATACCTTGAAAAGAGGGGCATGGTACTGGACAGCGAGAAAGGCGTTATCTGGACTTACACGCCGCCATCAAAGATGAAGAAATGGTTGAGAGAGAGCGTCGAAGTATGAAAGCAAGAGTCAGGATTATAGGGCAAGCGCTTGAAGAATACAACAAACTCAAGGAAGCCGTCAAGGAAGAGGGAAAAAGAGGCATTAAAAGCAGCGAAAATGTCACACTGCTTAAGAGCATAGACCAAAAGGTTGAGTGGCTGAAAGAAAACCCTTTGGTTGGCGAGGTTGTGAAAAAGAAAGACATCCCAAAAGAACTTGACGTAGACAACCTCTTCAAGCTAAGGCTTGCACGCTACTGGAGAATGCTTTACACAATCAGGCGGCAAGAAATAGAAATATTCTGCTTTGTCCTAACAATAGAGCCGCACTCAGATTACGACAAAAGATTCAAGAAAAAATAAATAGCCCCGGGAGAGATTCGAACTCTCGACCTGCGGTTTACGAAACCGCTGCTCTACCGCTGAGCCACCGGGGCATTTGGCAAATTAATTAAGCATGCGGTTTAATTTAAAGCCTTTTCAAGGCAGCAAAAAAGTTAAATACTGCTTAATGCATCATTATTCTGCCATGCTTGCAGCAATCAAGGCAATCCTTTCAGAGGAAAGGGCCCAGAGCGAATGGAGCAGTGTATACATGCTGATTATCCTTATAATTGCTGCACTCCTCCTTATTGCGGTAATAAAACCCATGTTCAGGCAGAGCCAGCAGATAGTGCAAAAAACAGACGCAAAGCTCTAACAGCAAAATCATTAAATACTACCTTTTGCCTCTTTAATCTGATGCAAATGGTTAACAGGAAGGGACAGGAGGCCGCGCCCTTTGAACTGCTCATAGCGGTAATTGTAATGGGCTTTGTAATAGTCATAGGAACATATGCAATAAACAACATGCACTGGGAGCAGTGCAAGAGGGACACGGAAAAGGGCCTCAACAACCTGAAGAACTCGCTTGAAAGCATCACAACAGCTGGAAGCGTTGCCAACATAAACTTCAGGCTAAGCGGCTGCTTTGACCCAAACGATGAAATAATCTGGATAGAGGACGAAACCGGGGTTGAAAGGTGCGTTGCGCTTGGGGCAGGCTCAAAGCCACTGTGCCCAATACTCAAGTATGCAAACAAGGACTTCAGCCTAAGGGTGCCATTGAACATACCTGCAAGCACTGTTTTCCCCTCAGAGCCAGGCCTGAAATGCCCTGAAAGGCCAGGAACATACCTCGTTGACTTTGAGGACAAGGAAATGGAAAAGCAGGGCGACTACCTGCTCATAAATGGCAGCAGCGGGAACGAGGCAATTACAACAATCTGCGCCTACAGAAGGGAGAGCTGATTAAAAATGATGGGGTTTACCCTGAGCAAGATGAACCTGCTAATCCTCGTAACAGCAATCTTTGCAATAATCGCATTCTTCATGATGCACCTTCTTGGGATAATGGTAGGCTGGACCGCACAAAGAATGGTCAACGAATACATTGGGACAATTGACGGCCTTGCAAGAAGCACAACACCCTACTTTAAGGAAACAATCACAGTTCCTGACAGCATAAGCTACTTTGGCGGAATAGGGGAGAGCAACAGGTTTTTTTACGTGATTGAAATTGCAAGGGAACCGGAAGAATACAACCCAAAATACCTCACAAAGGTAATACTGAAAATAGCCAGCAGAAAGGAGCAGGACAAGTTCATTGCAACAAAGAGCAGCGACATAAACGCACAGGTCTACCTCTACCAGTGGCCTGTTTCAGAAGGGAGCATTACAACAAACATTGCAGAACAGAGCAGCATAACAATTGACCCCTATAGGGGCCTTGGCACCTTCAGCAACTCCATGGTGCTGGTCAAGGAATCATACAAGGGAAAGAACTACATGCATATAGTGGTTTGCTCTTCTGCATCAGGGCAGTGCGACCAAAACCTAAAGTATGCAGCATGCTGCATTGAAAAATGCCGCGGCACTAAATCAAACTACCTTCCTGAGCCGGAAGCCTGCCCGCCGAGCCTGAGCTGCTATGGAAACATGGACTGTGGTTGAAAATGCGGAAAAATAAGGGCAAGGGGTTTTTAGGGCCTATCGGGGATGACCTGCCAAGCCTCATCCCACTGATTTTTGCCCTGACAATATTCTTCTATGCATTCACGTCCACGTGGAACGTGTTTGACCAGCGCGACACTTCATTTGACTCTGACATCGCTGTTTTGAGAATAAGCTATGCGCTCAAAGGAGACAACTACATTGCAAGCGACACCGAATTCCACAGCATGTGCGAGACAGCAAAGGGCGTAAGTGGCATGTGGTTCTTCTCAGGGCTTCTTGAGCTTTCAACAGGCCCTGAAAGCAGGTTTAAAGGAATCAATATTGACAGGCTTTTAAGCGAGGGGCAAGGCTTCTTCCCTGGCTTTCTGTGCAGCAACACAGAGCAAAAGCCTGACCTGGAGGAAAACCAGACGCTTGTAAGGTTCTTCCCAATAGCGCTTGAATTTGAAGACCAATCAGGCATGTTTTACGTAAAGCCAATGCTGCTGGTGGTGGTTGCATGGCAATAGCCTTGAGCCAAAGGGGGCAGGCTGCGCTCACAGACGCGCTCTATTTCCTCCTGATTGCAGGCGCATTAAGCACCTGGCTGCTGTACAGCAGCGCAACATATGGCCAGGTTGTAAAGACCCAGCTGAACAAGCAGTACTGGCAGGAGTACACAAGGTCAGCGCTTGAAACAATAGTTTACAGCAGCACTCCAAGAGACCCTGAAATTCCATTAAGCGAGGCAACTGAAGTGGATTACCTGCTTGCTGCCCTCAAGGAGGACTATGCCGATGACCTGGTGCTTGACGAAACAAAGGCTGTTTTGTTCAACCAGGTTAAAACAGTGATGGAGCCGTTAAGGCCGAATTTTGACTATGCATTCTACATCTATGTGCTTGACAGGGAGGAGTATGCTGCAGCAATGCTGCACATAAGCGAAACATCAGGAACAGGCCTTACAGGAAAAAGCCTTGTGCTTTCATGCACGCCTCCAAACAAGGTTGTGCTTGCAGACTTCCTCTCAAGAGTTGGGCATGTTGCGCCAAGCAGCAGCGTTATCAGGCTAAGCCAGAGGCAGGGCTCTGACCAGCTAAGGCTCCCTGCGCAGGCAACCCTTGTCATTTGGACGCCGACAGCAACAAGCCATGCTGACCTGAACTGCCAGGAATTCACAGCCTAAGAATTTGGATTGCAGTTAATGGCAGCTTAAATGGATTTCACTGCCCAGCCCAAAGCCGCAAAAAAAAGGCAGCCTGTTCCGTTTCCACTGGTTGGCTTATATTGAGATTAATGGCAGCTTAAAAAGGGTTTTTCACTGCTTGACCTTTGCGCCGCATTCAGGGCAGGTTAAAACAATCCTGCCTGCAATCTTTTCAGATTTCTTTGCGCAGGTTTTGCAGAAGGCAGCACCGCAGCCAGGGCAGAAAATTATTTTTGTGCCTGTTGAGCCGCAGCTCGGGCAGCCAACTGCTTCCTCCTTGCCGCCCCCCAAGCCCTCCAAGCTGAATTCATCAGCAAGGTCTTTTTCAGTGCCTTTCTTTTCAGGGGATTTGCCCTCTCCGGAGAAAAGGTCTTCAACGCTCAAGTCCTCAATCTCTTCCTTGCCCAGAACGGGTTTTTGAACTTCAGCAGGCTGGCCTGGCTCTTCAAAACCAGGCTGTCCCCCCTCTTTTAAATCAGGCTTCTTTCCCCTCTGCCTTTTTCCCCTTGGGCCTTTTTCCCTTGGCTTTTTATTTTCAGGCCTGCGCTTCTCAAGCCTTTGGAAGATTTTTTCCCTCTCCTCCTTGTCGTGGAGCTGCTGGTAAAGGTTTTCTGCAATCTGGTCATACTCGTCCTTTCTCGGGTAGCGGTCATGCTCTTCCTTGAATTTCTGGACCTCTTCAAGGGCAAGCTGCTTTGTTATCTCCTCATCTGCAGCATTCTCATCAGGGCTTTTTGGCATCTGCTGGAAAACGCTTTCAGCAAGGTCGCCTGAAGGTTCATACCCTTGGGAGCCACCCCTATAAAAACGCCTCATTCTCCTTGGAACTCGCTTGCCCATAGAAAACACTTTCCCTGCAACCGGGTGAATATTAAACGATGTTCTGGTTTTTAATTGTTTGGCAAAAGCCGTGGAAATGGCTGGGGCAATTCAAAAAAGGGAAAAAGGCTGAAATCTGGCTTAGGCGTATTTCAGTATTACCGCGCAGCAAAGCTGGGTTGCCGTTTCTGACTCAATTGGGCACTCGCATACTCCATCATCGCCACTAAGGTCAATTCCAGACTCCAAATCTTCAACTGTTTGAACAAGGTTGTTTGAGTGGTCGCACACAACCCTTGCCTTAACGCTCAAATTTGAAGTGCCGCCGTTTACAATGGAGTTTCCTGCCAAGGAAAGGTTCTGGTTGGTAGCAAAGTCGCCCTTGTGAATGCAGATCTGGTCTGAGGTTAGGCCACTGTTGCCAACAAGCGCCTTTGTTGCAAGGCTTGTGCCTGCATTGAAGCTGACAGCAGGGCTTGTGTCCATTGCGCCAAGCAGGTCCTTCTGCTTCTGAATCATCTGCTTTGCATAGTTCTGCACATCATTTCCAGGCGGCACTATTAGGCCGATTATTGACATCAGGATGTAGAGCATTGCAACAGCAATTATTGCAGCAATAAGAAGCTTGAAAACGCTGTAGGCTTGGCCTTTGCTGTCCATAATTCTCAGAATAAATAGGCCTTTTTAGTATTTAAAGCTTACGCTAAAGTTGGGCCTGCCTTCTTGCCTTTCTCAGGAAAGCAGGCAGTTCAGAAACCTTGACCCTTTCCTGCTCCATTGAATCCCTGCACCTGTATGTAACAGTATTGTCTTCCTTTGTCTGGTAGTCAATTGTGATTCCGCCGAAAACGCCTGCCTCGTCTGCCCTGCTGTACCTCTTCCCAATGCTTCCCTTCTCATCGTAGAAAACGTCAAAGTCCTCGTCAATAAGGCCCTCAAAAACCTTTCTCGCAAGCTCTGCAAGGCCGTCCTTCTTCACAAGCGGGTAAATGCCTGCATCATAAGGTGCAACCCTTGCAGGCAGCTTTAGGTAAATCCTCTCCTCCTTTCCGCGCTTCTCCTTCCTAAAAGAGTTGTCCAGCACAACGTAAAAGGTCCTGTCAATCCCTGCACTGAGCTCAAACACGTGCGGAATGAATTCTTTTCCATCCTCCTTCACAGACATCTTGTGCCTGCTCTGCCTTTCATGGCCCTTCAGGTCATAGTCTGTCCTGTAATTGCATGCAATCAGCTCAATCCAGCCAAGGTCTGTTTCAACCTCAAAGTCCCAGGTTTCCCTTGCATAGAACGCCTTCTCATCCTTGCCAAGCTGCCTGAAGCGCATCCTTGAAACAGGAATGCCGTATGCCTCGTACAGCTGCTGTGTCCTTGCAAGGTAGTATGCAATCAGCTTGCCTGAAACAAGCTTTTTCTTCACGGCTTCGCTGCAGCTTACCAGGCTCGGCTTTTTGCCCAAAAGCATTAAATTCAGCTTGTAATTCTGCACCTCGGCAAAATTTTCAACATCGTCAATCTTGTGGGGGTTGAAGAATATTTCAACCTCCATCTGCCCTATTTCACGCTCCCTAAGGAGGGTGTTCCTTGGGGCAATCTCGTTTCTAAAGGAAGAGCCTGCCTGCGCAATTGCAAGTGGCAGGTTTTCCCTTGAGCTTTTAAACAGCCTTGGGAAATCGCAGAAAATGCTCTGGCAGGTTTCAGGCCTCAGGTAAGCGGCCTGCTTTCCAGTAGCACCGATGCCAACTCCCATCATCATGTTGAACTTCCTTACCTCATTGAAGTCCTTGCCACCGCACTTTGGGCATTTCACAGCGTGCTTTTCAATCAGCTTGTCCAATTCAGCTGTTGCAAGGCTTTCAGGGACGATGCCGCCTGCCTTTTCTGCAACCAGGTTGTCCGCTCTATGCAGTGAATTGCACTTCCTGCACTGCACTATCGGGTCATTGAAGTTTTCCAAATGCCCTGATGCCCTGAAAACATCCTCCGGCAGGATTTGCGCGCCGAATATTTCAAGCATTCCCTCCTTTTCAACAAGCTGCTTTCTCCAAAGGCCAATCACCTTTCTCCTGATGGTTTCACCCAATGGCCCGAAATCAAAGAATCCAGAGGCAGCGCTGCTGTAAATCTCCGCAGCAGGGTAGAATAATGCCCTTCTCAAGGCCAGATTGACTATTTCCTCTTTCGGCATGCAGTATCATAAGTTGTTAACTGTTTTAATAAATTTCCTATTATGCAAGGGGTTGCAAAAACACTTAAAAAGCATTGACTAATTAATGTTATAGCCATGCAGGACAAAATTCAGCAGCTTAGGAAGCAGCTCATAAAAAAGGCCAAGAAGCAGGTCCAGGTAAGGTATGCTGAAAGCGATGTGCACATTATAAGGGCTGTTTCATTGCTCCAGGACCTTGACGCAGGCTTTAACCTGCTTGCAGAGAACTGCATTGAATGGTACTCTGCCCACTTCCCTGAACTGCACAACATTGTAAAGGACAACGAAACATACCTGAAGCTTGTTCAAGAGCTTGGCGACAGGGCCAATTTCACTGAGAAAAATGCAGCTGAAATAATAAAGGAAAGGGAGAGAAGGAAAAGGGTTTTGGATGCAGCAAAAAAGAGCATGGGAAGCGAAATTCAAAAGGACGTGCTTGAAGCAATAAAAATGCTCTCCAAGAATGCCCTGAGCCTGAAAAAGGAGCGCCTGCTTTTGGAAAGCCTTATTGGAAAGCAGATGCAGGGCTATGCCCCAAACACTGCAGGGCTTGCAGGCCCAATTCTGGGAGCAAGGCTGATTGCAGCAGCCTCTGGCCTGAAGCAGCTTGCAATGATGCCTGCCTCAACAATACAGCTTTTGGGTGCAGAAAAGGCATTGTTCAGGCACATAAGGGACAGGAAAATCAAGGGCCCAAAGTACGGCCACATATACGGGCATGCCCTGGTTAAGAAGCAGCCTGCAAAGCACAAGGGCAAGGTTGCAAGAAGCCTTGCAGGAAAGCTTTCAATTGCGGCAAGGGCAGATTATTTCCATGGGGAAAACATTTCTGAAAAGCTGAAGCAGGAGCTTGAAGAAAGGGCAAAGCAGCTGGATTAGGTGGTTTTTTGGAGGAGATATTTCCAAACGTTTTTTCTGAGAGGAAAGAACTGTTTACAAAAAACCTTGTTCCAGGAACCTCTGTTTACGGTGAAAAGCTCCTTGACCATGAGGGAATTGAGCTAAGGCAGTGGGACCAGTACAGGAGCAAGCTTGCTGCCGCCATAAAGAACGGCCTTTCAGAGCTTCCGATAAAGCCAGGCAGCGTTGTCCTCTACCTTGGGGCAGCAGAGGGCACAACAATAAGCCATGTTTCAGACATTGTCGGGGGGAAAGGCATAGTTATTGGCGTTGACATAAGCGAACGGGTCATGAGGAAATTCATAATGGTCTGCGAGCAGAGGAAAAACATTGTGCCAATACTGGCAGACGCAAACAGGCCCTGGACCTACCGTGACTATTTTGCAGGCGGGCAAATTTCAGTCTTGTACCAGGATGTCAGCCAGAAAAACCAGGCCCAAATCTTTTTGAAGAACAGCGAGTACTTCCTGAAAAAAGGCGGCTATGGAATGCTTGCAATAAAGGCAAAGAGCATAAGCCAGGAAAAGCCAGTTAATGACATATTTGAGAGCGAGACAGCAAAGCTTAACGAGCAGTTCAACGTATTGCAGAAAATAAACCTCAAGCCCTTTGAAAAGGACCATGAAATGGTCTTCTGCCGGAAAAAAGAGTGATTGCCCCTGCAAAAAAGGAAGTGTTTCTGATTGAGGAAAGAAGCAAGAAGGCAGTTCATACACTTCTGCTTTGGCTCATTGTTCATTGCAATTGCAGCACTGCAGGGCATTGAATTCACAAGGGTTTTGCTTGCGGTGGTTTTTGCCATTGGCCTGCTTGTCTCCTTCCTTATTAAAAGAGGGGCAAAAATTCCAGTGGTAATGCAGGTTGTTGAAAGGGTTGAAAGGGATTATGAAAAACGCCTGCCAGGCAAGGGAGCGCTCCTCTTTTTCCTTGGCGCGATAATCCTAATGCTGCTGTTCCAGGAAAAAATGGTTGTGCTTGGCGCGCTGTGCGTTGCGGTTTACGGAGATGCTGCCTCCACGGTTTTCGGAATTGCGTTTGGAAGGCACAGGATTGCAGGCAAGAAAACCATTGAGGGAACAGTGGGGGGGATAGCAGCAAGCTTTGCCTTCCTCCAGCTGCTTTTTCCATGGGATATTGCGCTTGCAGCTGCAGTCATCGGAATGCTTGCAGAGCTTCTTCCCTTTGACGACAACTTCACAATTCCAATAGCTGTTGCAGCAGCGCTAACAATTCTATTATAAATTTTCCCCCTTCATTTATTCTTATCTGGACCCGTAGCCTAGCGGATAGGGCACTTCCCTCCTAAGGAAGGGGTCGTGGGTTCGATTCCCACCGGGTCCGTTAGCCGGCAAATCCCGAGAAGCCTTTTGCTGTTGCAAAAGCCTTGGGAAAATTGCTTTGCGTGCGAATTGTGCCATCTTCGCATCTTGGGATGCTCGATGCCACGGCAAGCTCAACAAAACGGCAAATCCTGGTGCGAATGCAAGATTTGGCTTATTCGTCAAAAACTTGAATTTTTCAGTACTCAGATGGCGATTGACGAAACCATTTTAAAGCACTTTGGGCAAAAAGTTTTTACCTGAGAGGGGTTTTGATTGGTTGAGAAGCTTCCTACAACGATTGCAGGGGAAATCTGCCTGAGCAAGGACCCAGGCGGCAGCATGAAGAAGTGGCGCGAGATTTTTGGCATTACCCAGACAGAGCTCGCTGACTATTTGAATGTTACAAGCAGCACAATTTCAGACTATGAGGGCGGCCGAAGAAAGAGCCCAGGGATTGGCGTGATAAGGAGGCTTGTTGAGGCTTTGATTGAGATTGATGAAAAGAGGGGTGGAAAGGTTGTAAAGCAGCTTGAAAAGGATTTTAAGCCGAAGGAGGAGGCCTTTGACCCCCACGAGTTCTTCAGCGCAATGAAGGGTATTGACTTTGCGAAAAGAATTGATGCAGAGTGCGTTGCAAACCCCTCGCGCTTGAAGGAAACCCAGATTTACGGTTTTACCGTCATTGACAGCATGAAGGTAATCCTTGAGGTGCCTGTGCACGAGTACATGCAGCTTTACGGAAAAACACCAGACAGGGCCCTTGTTTTCAGGTTTGTTGAGAATGGAAGAAGCCCAATGATTGCAGTTAAAATCGGGAGGTTTTCCACCGACATGAAGCCTGCGATTGTAGTATTGCATGGAAAGGTTGATTCAAAGAATGTTGACCCGCTTGCAATTAAGATTGCCGAAAGCGAAAAAATCCCATTGCTTGTAACGCAGAAAAGCATTGAGGACATTCTTGCAGAATTGAAGAAGTTTGAGAGCTAGGGCCTCAGGAAAAAAGCATTAATTGAAAGAAAATTAAGGCTATGTTCTTACAGAAAAAGTAAAGCGCTTTTTCTCCTTTCCCCTTTTGTCAACCCCAATTAGCTTGAAGGATGTTTTCACTTCTGCGTTAAACTCTTTCT
>JAFGDB010000063.1 GCA_016932355.1 Candidatus Iainarchaeum sp.
AAACATGGTTCCTGCTGCAAATTTAAGTGTGGAAACAAAGGCGTTTCCCGCTACTGAAATAACCGCTGTTTTTTCAAGCCTGTTCATTTCAATTTCCCTCTTTTTGTTTACCCAAAGGACACTATTTTGTCTGACCCCTCAACAAGTTTCATTAAGTCACTCATTGTGGAAATCGGGCAGGTTTTGCTTTCCTCTTTCTCTCTTAGTTTCATGCAGGAGCCGCATGAAAAGAGAGTTCCCTTGTTTTGCATAAATTTCATCAACTCTTCTTTTACGTTAAATTCCTTGTCTTCAATCTCATTTACTTCAACACCTTCCCCAAAAAGAAAAAAATTTACTTTGCGCTTTTGCAGTGCAAAGTTTGCAAATCTGAACGCATTAAACGCCTTTTCAGGCTCTTTCGTGCACAGAATAATGCCAATTTTCATCTCATCGCCTCATCTTTCCCTTGTCATTGGCGAGCCGCACTTAGGGCATAACATTTCAGTGCATGGCATGCCCCTTGTGTGCGGTATTTTGCTGCCGCATTTTATGCAAGTGCAGTTTCCGCCTGGGCCCATTGCAAAGTTGCCCATTCTTCCCCTTCCAAAAGCCATTTTTTAGGCCTCCTTCTTGAGCTCTTCAAGCCTTCTCTTCAGTGATTCCATTTCCTGCTCAATGGATTTTATCTCATTTTCCTTTGTTTGCTCTGCTATTGGGGCCTGCTGGCCCTGCTGAAACCACTCCCGGCCTTGCATACCTGTTGCAATAAACCTTCTCCTGAAGCCTCTGCCGAAGCCCCCTCTTGCAAAATACCTTCTTCCATAAAGGGGAGCGTACCTCGTGCTTCCCTGTGCCGCAACCGGCATGCAGTTCCTAAATGTTCCAAGTGGCCCTGTTCCGTCTCCTCCTGGCATAATCTTACCTCCTGTTTTTTTAATCGTGCTCTTCAAACACTTTGTCCTGTGTTTTGTCCAATTTTCTTATTATTTCAATTAGCATTGCCGCGTGCTCTTTTTCTTCATCCCTGTTATGCTCCAGCACTTTTTTTAATTCTGGGTTTTTTATAACCTCAACCCTTTCCTGGTACCAGTTTATTGCTTCAAGTTCTTCGATTAAGCTCTGCCTCGCACGCTCCAAATCTTTTGTTTCCGAAGAAAGATTTTCCCTTCCTTCATGTTCACCAGTCAATTTACCCCCTCCTTAGCTTATATGTTCCGCCCTCTATTTTAATGGCCTTGCCGTTAATCAAAGCGTCTGCAATCTTTTCGCCTGCGCAACTTAAAATGCGCCAGAACGTTGTCCTGCTTACCTTCATTTTTTTTGCTGCCTGTTCCTGTTCCAGCTTTCCCATAAATTTAAGCTTGAATGCTTCAAGTTCCTCAAAGTTCAGGCAAACTTCCTCCAGTTCAGCAAGGGGCATTGCCCTTGGCTTGAAGTATGTTGCCTCAGGCTCTGATTCAACAAGCCTGCATTTCTTAGGCCTGGCCATATAATGAACATATGTTCATAATTGTATTTAAACCTTTCGGCAAGCCTTTTTCTGCGGAAAAAGCCTTGGGAAAAAAGCCTACTGCTGGGGCTGGCTGCCCTTTTATCCCTGCTTGGCTTAGCTTTAAATCTTTTTTTTTGCATTCAATTGGTTAAATGGATGCTATTATAACAGGGCTTCTTTTGTCGCTGTTCGCAGGATTGTCCACGGCAATAGGCGGCCTGGCTGTTTTTTTCATTAAAAAATTCAAGGACTGCTACCTGGCTTTTTCACTTGCTTTTTCTGTTGGAGTTATGACAACAATTTCTTTTGTTGAGCTGCTTCCTGCAGGGATTGACTTTCTGGGCCAAAGCCTTGGCTTGGGCTTTTTTGCTCTCGGTGCAGGGATTGCCTTTTTGGTTGACTACCTTCTTCCGCACAGTTACATAATGGAGAAGGTTTCCTCAAAGGGCAGCGATTTCAGCCCAGAGCTTTTTAGGGTTGGCCTGTTTGTGGCAATAGGCCTTGCAATTCACAATCTCCCTGAGGGCTTTGCAGTCTTTGCCGGAAACTTGCAGTCTCCAGAGTTGGGTGTGCTTCTTGCGGTTGCAATTGCAATCCACAACATTCCTGAGGGCATGTCTGTTTCAATTCCTGTGTACTATGCCACAAAGAACAGGAAGAAAGCTTTTTTCATTTCATTTTTGTCAGGCATTGTTGAGCCAATTGGCGCTTTGCTTGCAGCATTGGTTTTGCTGCCCTTCCTGTCCCAAGCAGTGGTGGGTGCAAGCCTTGCCATGGTGGCTGGAATAATGGTTTACATCTGTGTTGACGAACTGCTTCCCACTGCTTACAATTGTTCAGGCAAAAACCCGCACATTATGGGCTTTGCGTTCCTGCTTGGATGCTTGGTGATGGAGGCAACCATAATCCTGCTCCCTTAATAACTTGTTTTGTATCTGGTGTATTTTTATGGCAGGTGGCAAGAACAGGGTTTGCCCTGTGGAGAGGGCAGGCAGCCTGGAGCACTGGCTCAGGAAGCTCCTTCAAAATCCTAATGGGATTGTTGGAAGGTATTTAAAGCCAGGAATGTCTGCTATTGATTTCGGATGCGGCCCTGGCATTTTCTCCATTGAAATGGCCAAAATGGTCGGAGGCAAGGGCAGGGTTTTTGCAGTTGACCTGCAGCAGGGAATGCTTGACAGGCTTGCGGCAAAAATCAAGGGAACAAAACTTTCATCCATAATAAAGCTTCACAGGTGCAGCGAAAACAGCATTGGCCTGAAGGAGAAGCTGGACTTTGTTTTGGCTTTCTATGTTGTGCACGAGGTTCCTGATCAAACCAAATTGTTCCAGGAAATCAAAAGTTTGATGAAACCGAATGCAATGCTTTTGGTTGTAGAGCCGAGCTTTCATGTTTCAAAAAAGGAATTTCAGGGAACTGTGGAAAAAGCCCTTTCTTTGGGCTTTAAGGCGATTGAAATGCCAAGGGTTTTCTTTAGCAGGTCAGTGCTGCTTGGCCTCAAATAAAATGGCTTTTAGGCTTTTTCAGCCAAAATCAATAAAAAACCAAGCCCGCAATTTGTAATGTACTGGTTGGTTTTAATGCACGACTTTTCAATTGTCCAGGCTGTTGTCAATGCAGTGCTTGAAAGGGCAAAGGGCAGGCCTTTAAGTGAGGTTGAAATTTCGCTTGCAATAGGCAGGCTCAAACATTTGCATGATGAGAACCTGCTTTTCTGGGTTCAGGAGCTTTTGAGGAAGGAGTTCGGCCAAAGCCTGAGGGTAAAGCTCAGGGTTGAGGGGATTGACCCTGAAATAGAGTGCGGCTGCGGCTTCAGGGGAAAGGTCAAAGACTTTAAGGTGACGCATGAGATGGCCCACCAGGGCCTTTTTGAATTGCACTGCCCGAAATGCAAAGGCACAGATTATGAGCTATTGCACGGCAATGACGCAAAGATAACTGAAATAAAGTGGAAGGAAAAATGAAGCGCATGCTGATGGCACTAGCTAAATTAGGTGAGTTGGAAAATGGCCGTTAAATCTGTACTGATGGGCATTGGAAACGAGCTCAAGGGTGATGATGGCATTGGAAACGCGGTTGCAAGGGAATTCCAGGGAAAAGGCTGGAAGCCAGTTGAGTGCGAAACAGTTCCGGAAAACTTCATTGCAATTGTTAAAAGGGAGAGGCCAGAGCTTCTTGTAATAGTTGATGCAGCCAGCATGGGCCTTGCACCAGGGCAATTCAGGC
>JAFGDB010000064.1 GCA_016932355.1 Candidatus Iainarchaeum sp.
ATAAATAAGTCAAGTAGTTTCAACTTGCTTTTGCGTTCAAGTTTTTCAAGCTGCTTTTGAATTCTTTTTGACGGCTTTAGTTCAAAGGGCAAGGGCATCACTTTGAAAGAATGGAAAAAAGCTCTTTTTCAGAAATAGTTTCTCCGCTCCTAATCTCCTGCCTTATTCTTTCAAGTTCGGCAGCTTCTTTTTTTGTTATCTTCACTTCTGGCACAAGCCTTTTCTCAATCCTGTCAAGCCTGCTCTCCAAGCTATCCAATTTCTTGCAAACCATCTGCAGGCTAACATCTGCCATAAATTCACCTAATGAAATAATGCCCTAAATTTGATTTAAACCTATCGTTCGAGAAATGTGCAGGGAGGAGGATTCGAACCCCCGAAGGCACTAAGCCACAGGGTCCTAAACCCTGCCCCTTTGGCCGCTTGGGTATCCCTGCATTTTAGTATTAAAGAATGTGTGAAATCAATTAAAGCCTTGCTTTTCATGGCCCTGTTTTTATTTCCCTTAGGTTTACGTTGAAAGCTGGCTTTCCTGGCTTTCCTGCAGCTGAGAAGACCATTGCGCATCCCACTACAATGAAGAAGAATGATATCAGCAGGTCTGCCTGCTCGCCCATTATATGGTAGCCTGACCTGAATGCCCCAAGGCTGCTCAGCAGAAATACAATGCTTAGCACTACAAGGATTATGCCGTAGAACAAATATGTGGAATCAGCGTCAAAAAGCTTGGCCATATTAAATACTGCGCCAAGAGAGTATTTAAAGTTTTCTTTTATCCGGTTAAGGAGTGAATTTGGCCATTGGTAAGGTTTTTATTTTGGGAATGGGTATTTCTACCATGGCGTTTGTTGAGCTCAAAACAGACAATTCTGCAAAGTCTTTGCTTGCAAGCAACATCTTAACGATAATTTTTGCCCTTGCCCTCAACTGGAGTGTTATGACCCTGCTATGGGGCTACTGGCTTCAGAGCGTTATCATTGGCATTTTTACTGTTCCAAAGATTCTGATGGCCCAAATGCCAAAAGTTGAGTGGAATGTTTCCAAATCTTTCAAGGCTTCAAATGTTTCAGAGTTTGCAACAAAGATTTTTATGGCTGGTTTTTTTTGCCTTCATTATGGCATTTTTCATTTTAGCTATTTTATGTTTTTGGCGTTTTTTTCCTTCTCTGGTTTTTTTGGCAGGGCGGTTACTCAACCTGATTGGATTGGGGTTTCTTTAATTGGAGTGATTTTCTTTGCAAATCACTTGTATTCTTTGTTTTCTAATTATTTAAATGATGGAAAGAGAATAACTAATACAATTGACCAGGTTTTTATGGGCCCTTACACCAGAATAATTCCAATGCATTTAACTATAATGGCTGCTGGCTTTCTTACCCCTTTAGCAATGTTTTTTGGTGCAGTAACTGGTTCCAGTTTTGTACAGCTATTGTTTGAAAAAGCAATTATTGTTTTCTTTTTGGGGTTAAAAACCTTTTTGGATTTAATGGGCCATGGCTGGCTGCACAAAAAGGATTAAATCGAATCAACCAGGCCATGTATTGCCTTTTCCTTGAGCCATTCTGCCATTTTTCTGGCTGCAATTGCCCTGTGGGAAATTTCGTTTTTTTCTTTTCTGCTTAATTCTCCCATTGCCTTTTTGTAGCCTTGAGGCGTGAAAATCCTTTCATAGGGCATTACGTCTGCCTTTGGCTTTACAACCTTTTCCGTTATGCTGCCCTCAAGCCTGCCCTCAAAGAATTTGTAGTTTTCAGGTGACTCCATAAGGCAGATTGTGCACTGTGAGTATGCTTCCCTGTTTTCTCCCTTCAAAAGCTTGAGAATGCCAGCATATCCAATGCTTTCATAAACGCGTTTTGGCATGGTTCCAGGAAAGCCTTTGAATGCCTTGAAGTAGAATCCTGTGTCCTCTGCTATTAACGGCTGCTTTAAAATTTCAAATGCTTGCCTTGCCTTGTGCAGTGCAATCTTTTTCGCATCCAAAGAGCTGATTTCCTCAAGCTCTAGCTTTTCCTGCCTTAGTTCAATGCCGTATTCCTGGCAAATGGCCTTTATTTCCTGGAACTTGTGGCTGTTCCCTGTTGCAAATGTCAGCATTTTTCATCCAGCCCCCTGTTTTCTTCCTGCTTGTGGCTGTTCCCTGTTGCAAAAACCAGCATTTTTCAGCAGGCCCTCTTTTTCCTTTGCCAATGCCTTAAATATTCCAAATCCCTTCTGCCTTAAGGCTTTTTTTTTCATTTTCTTGCCATTGCAAGCACCCTGAGCTTGTAATAGCCCTTGTGGAATGTCATATAGCTTGCCATTATCAGGAGCGGCGTGGCAGCATAGTATAGCAGTGCCCCAACCAGGTTTGCGCCTGCCTGGCTCATAATGCCCTGCACAAGGGCAACAATTGATATTCCAATAAGCACAAAGGTTGCTACAAAGTAGGCAACTGCCATAATCTTGTAGTCAAGGTTTTCTATCAAGGCCAATTCAGCCCCTTTTTTTAGATTATTAATGCAGTTTCAGTATTTAAGGTTAATTGCCCAAAACAGGCTCAAAGCCCTTTAATTTGGCGTTTTAAGGGCTTTTTCGGCATATGCCTTTAAATAGTTTTTCTCCCGGTTTATATTAAATTTGCTTTAAATAAGCGTTAAAAGGCAAAAGGAGGCGTTTTAATGGGAGAGGTATTAGTTGTTGGAAGTAAGGTAAAGGATGCAGTAAAGGCAGCTGGCTGCAACACAGGCGGAGACTTTGTGCCAGGCTTGAGTGCAGAGGTTGATGCACTTGTAAAGAAGGCAGTAAAGAGATGCACTGCAAACGGCAGAAAGACAGTCAGGGCAGCAGACTTGTAAGGTTTTTTGATTTTTTTTGGGTTGGAAGCGTTGAGCTTCCAAACCCCAAACCTATTTTGTCCATTAAATAGCATTAGCCCTAAGCATCAACCCTTTTTAATAACTTACCTGTATACTATTGTATATTATGGTAAGTTCTGAACGCTGTTCTTTTAGGCCTTCTTTGCATGCGAAGGACAAGATGATTGAAACAGGCATCAATAAGTTTGAAATCTTGGAATCCCTCCTCAAGGGCGCTAAAAGAACCTTTCACAACAAAATTGTTTCAAGCTTTAAGGGGTTTGAAGTGGTTTACCGCAGCCTTCCCTGCAATTATTTTATCATAACAGTTTATTGGAAGAGTAGGTGATAGGGTATGGAATGCCCAATATGTGGTGAGAAAATGAAAAAGGCAAAAGAACCCTATTCTTTTGCCGGCAAAAAATTAGGCGAATTTGAAGCAGAAAAATGCCCAAAATGCAAAGAGGTCTTCTTTACTGAGGGTGCTTCAGATCAAATCGATAAAAGGGCTAAAGAGCTTGGCTTATGGGGCCTAAGGCAGGAGGGAAAACTTGGATACAGTGGAAACAGCCTGATTGTCCGTGTTCCCAAAAAAATAGCAGAGTTCCTAAACCTCAAGCAGGGGCAAAGGGTGTCGATCCACCCAGAGGGAAAGGATAAATTGGTTATTGAAGCTTAGGGCGTTATCCTGTCAACTGAATAGTAGTTTATGTCGTTCTCTGAATCCACAATAGCAACCAGCATCAAAGTCCTGATGTTGCCGCTGAGCCTGACCATCCTGCTCAGGCCAGGCATTGAAAGCCTTTCGCTTTGCTCTGCAACGTGCACTACCCACTGGGTGTGGGCCTGCCCTGGCTTTTTTCCGCGGGGATAAACCCTGAAGTCAAAGCCAAACTTGAATCCTGTCTTGACGCAAAAGCCCTTCTCCCTCAAGTCCCTGAAAACAGTGAATTTGTTGTAAAAGCCCTTCTCCCTCTTTTCAGCGTGCTGGAGCAGTGCCTTTTTGCCCACGCTCTTGCCCTTTCCGTCCTTGAGCTTTATTTTCTTCTTTTCAAGCAGGTAAAGAGCTTCCTTCAAATCAAGGACGTACTCGTGGCCTGTCCTCTCCCCAAAGCCCTTCTGCTGGAGCTGGCTCTGTGTCCTCTTCTTTTCAACAACAACCTTGTTTTGGAGCAAAATGCACATTTTCACACCTTGAAACAATTTTATCCAATTGCCCTGTTTTCAGCGAATTTCACGCATCTTTTTATCCCAGAAACAATTTTATATAGTTAAA
>JAFGDB010000065.1 GCA_016932355.1 Candidatus Iainarchaeum sp.
AACTTTGTTTTGGCCCCCACAGGGCTCAACAGAAAAGACGATGTCAAGACAGCAATGGCTGCAGAATTCAGCATTGAAGAGATTATACAAGCAGCCGTTTCAATTATCCCGACAAACGAATACGGGGATTACCAGGTAAGCGACAGCATATTTGTAAGCGGCAGGAACATGAATCCAGCCGAATTCCTGCTGCTGCTGGCCAAGGCAAACAAAGCATTATACGAAGGAAACTCTGCAGACACCAAAATCGATTTTGTTGGAAGCAAAATCATTACCCCGCTTGGAAACTCAAAGAGCGTGATGGTCTGCTACTCCGGCTGGTGCCCCTACCAGAGCTGGACATTCAAACCAGCAAAATTTATCGGATAGGGAAATGGCCAAAAAAAAAGCCCAATCTTGATAGGGGGGGTAATACGAAAAGAGCTAAAACAGCAACAATTGCAATAGCAGTGATTGCAGCAATTTTAATTGGAGCTGCCTTATTCTTAACCCTAAAACCAACTCCGGAAAAATGCGGGGACGACATATGCGATGCAAAAGAAAACGCAAACCCTGAAATATGCCCACAGGACTGCTAAAAACAAGGACTATAAACCAGAAAACACACATATTAAACATGCAGAAGAAAATAATTTTCTTAGCAGCAATTCTGGCAATTGTCCTGCTAAGCGGATGCACTGAGCCAAGCAGGTGCGGGGACGGCATATGTGATGAAAACGAGCAATTAAACCCAGAGCTTTGCCCGCAGGACTGCCCCGCAGAGGCAGGCATCCAGCCCTATTACATTGCAATACACTGCGAGCCTGCAGGGCTTAACCAGGCGAATTACCAAATCCTAAAGGACTATATTGAAAGTGCAAACGCTTACAACATAAAGCTTACCCTAATGTTTTCAGACACTTGGGCCAGCTATATTGCAGCAAGCCCCCAAAGAATGGCTGAATTAAGGGAATGGGAAAGACAAGGACACGAAATAGCAGGGCACCACCACAGCATATACCACGGCTACTGGGACGGCTACACCAATTATACATGGGAGGAGGCAAGAGCAAAGAGAATTGAAATAAGGGGAAGGGCAGAGCCCTACCTCGGAACCCTTGATGACTTCATGGAAAAGTTAAAGCAGATAAACTCTGGAATGAACTCAGGGTGTATGAATGAGGAGGACACCATGAAAGCAATTCCGAATGAGATTATCTATGATACCTGCTCTGGCTTTTACAACTTTGGGGAGCCAGCAAGGAAATACTATGCAGGAGACCCAGAGCTTGCAAGAAACGAGTATGTTACAACAGGCATTGTAAATGGCATTGAAAGGAAATGGCTTACACATGGGCAAATAACCAGTGTAGAAAAGCAGCAGGCTGTCAAGGAAATATTTGAAACAGCCAATTCAGGGACGCTTGGGGCAGTGGTGCACGCCAGCGGAAACAGCAGCCAGAACCTGCTTTTGCTTGACTTCCTTGACTTCCTTCACGAAAAAGACCCACAGGGAGAAAAGAGTATGACCCTAACGGAAATAATTGAATCAGGAAAGCTGCCAGAGCAAAACATTGGGAGGTTTTGCGGGGAAAGCCTTTGCTAAGCCACAAAAAAAATGAGAAGGGAAATGTTTAAAAAAAATCTGATTAGCATGGAAAAAAAGAAAATTGCAATAATTGCAGTCTTGGCAATAATTCTTCTAAGTGGCTGCAACCAACCAAGCAAGTGCGGAGACGGGAAATGCGGGCCAAGGGAAAATTTTGAAAACTGCCCACAGGACTGCCCTGCTTCAGATATCCCTTATTACTTTCTGGTGATTCACGCCGAGCCAGGCGGCCAGGGCATAACAAACTTTGAGGAATTGGAAGAGCTTGTTGAATACGCAAACAACTACAACATGAAAATAAGCTTCCAGTTCGCGCCAGGCTGGCCAGAGTTTATTTCAGGTAACCCGGAAAGGATGGCTTTAGTAAACAGCTGGGCTGAACAAGGGCACGAGATTGGAGGGCACCACCACAGCATATTCCACCCTGGGGTATGGGATGGCTACAGCTATCATGACAGCGAAACTGCATGGCAGGTAATGGAGGAATACCACTGGGCAGTCTACGGCATGCCACTGCCGGCCAAGATTCCGGAATACAAAGGAAACATGAATGAAGGCTTTATGGATATAATGAAAAGAATAAACCCAAAAATGAATTCTGGGTGTGTATCTGGAGTGGCAGACTGGAGAGAACTGCCAGATGACATTATATATGATTCCTGCACACAGTATTACAATTTTGGAGAGCCGAGCAGGGTGTACGAAGATGTCCAAGACCCAATAAACGGCAAAAATGAGTATGTTTCAACAGCAGAAGTAAACGGGATAAGGAGATGGTGGCTGTTGCACGCCTCTGCATTGACTGAAGAAAACGCGATAGGAGGCATAGAGGTCTTTGACAGCATGCAGGAAGGAGTGTATGGAGTGGCAACACACGGCAACACAAGGCAGATACCACCATTAAAAACAGTAATGGACCACATACACGAAAAAGACCCGAATGGGGAAAAATCAGTAACCCTGGTTGAGGCAATTACATCATTGGGCCTTCCGGAAAAAGAGGTTGCACCCATCGTTTGCGGAGACGGCATCTGCCTTGACAAGGAAAGCGAAATAACATGCCCTGAAGACTGCACTACAGAGGAAAAAGAATATCAAACAGAAGATGTGGGATTTTCTTTGCGGAGCCCAAACAGCTATGATTTGAGTGTGAGGATTCTAAGGCCAAAGCTTGAGCTTTACCCAAATGAAAAATTTCCGGCAGTGCTAAAGCTTGCAGGCGGCTGGGGCGAAATGACAGGCCAATTGGACAGCCCGCTTGCAGAAGAGGCAGCCAAAAAAGGCATAACATTTGTTGCATTTGACTCGCCAACGAGAATTAATTACCCTGTTGGCTCAAGCGAAAGAGATTACAAGGGATTCAAGGACCAGGCAGACGTTGCAGAGGTTTTGGAATTCATGTTCAACAGCCCAGGCATTGACTCCGAAAGAATAGGGATTTGGAGCAGCTCAAGCGGGGCGCTGCTTGCATCAGCAACACTGGGGAGATACCCAGAATTTGGCAGCCGGGTCAGATTTTGGCTTGACCAGGAAGGGCCGCACTGCGCAGGCGAGCTTTTGGAGGACATTGATGAAATACCCGGCGCGGCAACAGGCCTCGTTAACTGGGAAACTGCAAGGGACGCAAAGGTTGGGCCTGGAAAGGACTATGCAACAGAGGAAGAGTTTTGGGCGGAAAGGTGCGGGTACAGGTTTTTGGGAAGCTTTGAAGGAATCTACCAAAGGATACAGGGAAGCGACGACCACCAGCTTGGCCAATACTACAAGCATGCTGTGGCATACCTGAATGCAGCCACAAAGGGAAACGCAGAATGGACAAGGCTGAACAGGGAAGCAAAAAATGTGGCATACCAATCAGGGGATGAACTGCAAGGGGTTGAAATAAACAATGTGCTAAGTTTTGAGCACATTACAAACCCACTTGCCCAGGAAATCTTCTACGAGCTTATAGAGGAAACAGAATGAACAAAAAAATTGCCTTGATCGCACTGCTCATTGCGCTGATTCTAGTAAGCGGGTGCCCGCAGCCGCCGGAAAAATGCGGGGACGGCAACTGCACTGCCAGCGAAAACTGGAAAAACTGCCCGCAGGACTGCATGTGTGGCAACGGAAAATGCGATGCAAGGGAACAAGCAAACCCAGATTTGTGCCCGGAAGACTGCCCACAAACAACAGGCAATTGCGGCGATGGAATATGCGATGCAGGCGAGAGCCCAGAAACTTGCCCTGAAGATTGTGTAGAACCCCCAAAAGAATTAAAGCAGGTGATTCCGGAAAAGGCTGTTACCTCAGGAGATGGAAGGTATAAGAGGCCTGAACTCATTGTGATTGGCGAAAGGATTTTCTTTGGGTTTGAAGCCGGAGGGGAGAAAGAATTCAGGCTTGTTGAATTGAATGAAGATTTGTCCTACAAGGGGCAGGTTCACAAAGTTTTCGCCGGCATTGACAACAGGACACCGCACGACATCAGGCTTGCAACAGCAGGAACAAAGCTGTGGTATGCCTTTGAGACAGTGGATGCAAGCGCCCGAGAAACCTGCCAGGGGCACTCCCTGAATATAGCAAGGTATGATGTTTCCGGAGAGCAGCCTGTGCTTGAGAAAAGCAAGACAGACATTGCAAGCGGGTGCGGAACAACCACTGATGATTATCTAAACCCGGTTGGTGTCTTTCCGAAAGCACCGGAAGCAGTGGACGACCCTTCACCAATCTTTTACAACGGGGAATACGTTGTCTTAACCAGGGGCTGGAATAACAGCATTCAGCACATAAGGAAATTTGACTCTGAATTCAATTTGCTTGAACACATTCTCTTGGATTTGGGCAGCGCAACAGGCAACAAGACACTGTCACAGAATGCGCTGGTGAACATTGGCGGCAGGATTTACATCATTGGCGGCTTGTTTTATCCAAACAATTCAATTGACTCAAGCATTTATGCGATTCCACTCTCAAGCGACCTGCGTTCTGTTGAAGGAGAAATAATCCCCTTGGTGAAATACCAAAACCAGAAATTCACAAAGGTCACCGCAGCCAGATATAGGGATGGAAAGCTGTACATCAACTATGCAAAGGCCATAGATAGGCAGCAGTATCACCACCTCGGAGTTTTTGACGTTGAAAAAGGATTTGCTTCGCTGGCAGAAATCCAGGTTCAGGACAAATCTGTTTCAACAAACCATTCAAGCATGGAAGTGCTTGAAAACAGGGTTTACTTCCTTTACCAGGAAGACGAAACAGGGCTTATTGACATTCTGGGCCAAGTGTTTGAATGGCAGTAATGCTTTTTCCAGATTTTAATTAACAGTGAAGGAAGCAGGCAATTCCTTAAACTGCTGCTGTGCTAGAGCTGCCTTCTGCCGATTTTTTTGTAAACAAGGTAAGAGTAAACAAAAGTTGCCGCAACCATCAGCAATGCCAGCCCTATTACAACTGCAAAAGCCCACTCCGGCAAAGCAACGGAGAAAAGGGTTGCAATGCCGAACACAATGAAGAGCCTTCCCCCGAACCTGTGGGTTTTTGCCCAAACCCTGTCGCTTGCCAATGTCCAGGGCGTTCTTATTCCAACAAAGAAATTCCTCTTGAAAGAGGGCATTAAAAGCCCAATTGCAACGAAAAGAAAGGATAGAGGCGTGATAAAAAGCAAATTGTAGCTGAATTCTATGCCAAAGTTTGGCATTAATGTTACTCCATAAAAAACAAGGAAGAAAACCTGCAAGACAAGGGCAAGGGCCCAGTACTGCTTTTCAAAGGACTTGAGGTTCTCCTTGAAAATTGCAATCTTTGGGGTGACAGCGAAAAGCAGCAGGACAAAAGCAATTATCGCAGGAAACAGGAAAGCACCCATCCAGGCAGGGCCATAGGCATCAATGCTGCCAGAGGCATTCCAGTGCACGGGAACAGCATCAGGAAGCATTGGGAAAACGAGAAAGGAAACAATTACTGCAACAATTGCAGTGGCAAAGCAGGCAATTTTAAGCAGGTTCTTTGAATTCATAGGATATATAATGAGCGGGAAAACTTAATTTATATTCTTTTTCTTACCCTTAATTATAATAAAATCAGGAGAACTGGCTTTTAAAGGGGTTTTAGGCATGGCACTGGACTTTCACGAAATGGAGAGGAAATGGCAGCTCTACTGGGAAAAGAACAACGTGCACAAGTTTGACAGGAAAAGCAAAAAGCCGGTTTACAGCATTGACACACCGCCCCCCACAGTTTCCGGAACAATGCACATGGGGCATGCCTTTGCATTCACCCAGCAGGACTTTATTGCCCGCTATAAGAAAATGGCTGGCTTTGAAGTATTCCACCCGTTCGGGTTTGACAACAATGGCCTTGCAACAGCATTGATGGTTGAGAAGAAAAAGGGGGTAAAGCAGAAAAATTTTGGCAGGGAGGAATTCATCAAAATTGTGCTGGAGGAAACAGCAGAAGAGGAAAAGAAAATGCTGGCAGCATTCAAGGGAATTGGGTTAAGCGTTGACTGGTCCCTCCTATACAGGACAATTGACAAGCCGGCAAGGAAGATAGCGCAGTACAGCTTCCTTGACCTTCATAAGCAGGGGAGGCTATACCAGAGGGAAGCGCCAACAATGTGGTGCCCAAGCTGCGCAACAGCAATAGCGCAGGCAGAATTGCAGGACAGGGAAGAGGAAAGCAGCTTCTGCTACATTGACTTTGAAACAACAGACGGAGGCAAAATTGGAATTGCAACCACAAGGCCTGAACTGATGCCTGCATGCGTTGCAATCCACGTGCACCCGGATGACAAGAGGTATAAAAAATTTGTGGGCAAGGAAGTTAAGATTCCATTCAGCGGGGGAAGAACTGTAAAGGTTTTTGAAAACAGGGATGTTGACCCAGAGTTTGGGACAGGTGCAGTATACCACTGCACTTTTGGTGACCTTGATGATGTGGAATGGATTCTTGAAACAAATTTGCCAGTGATTGAAATAATTGACAAGGACGGCACATTCAACGAAAAGGCAGGGATTTTGCAAGGGCTAAGGACACTTGACGCAAGGAAAAAAATGATAGAGGAACTGAAAAAGTCAGGGCATCTTGTAAAGCAGGAACCAATAAAGCACGTGGTTAATGTGCATGAAAGGTGCAAAACACCAATTGAAATACTTACATCAAAGCAGTGGTTTGTGAAATACCTTGATTTGAGGGAAGAGTACATTGCAAGGGCAGCAGAGCTTGAATGGGTTCCAGAATACATGAAGAAAAGGCTTGACAACTGGATCAATGGACTGAAGTGGGACTGGAACATTTCAAGGCAAAGGCATTACGGCATTCCATTCCCAGTGTGGTACTGCAAAAAGTGCGGCGAAGCATTGATTGCAGGGGAAAAGGAATTGCCAGTTGACCCAATTAAGGACAAGCCGAAGAAAAAGTGCAAGTGCGGAAGCACAGAGTTTGAAGGGGAGAAAGACACGCTTGACACATGGTTTACCTCTTCCCTTACACCGCAGATTAACTGCAAGTGGCAGGAAGACAAGGCCTTTTTCAAAAAGATGTTCCCAATGGACTTGAGGCCGCAGGGACACGACATTATTGCGCTGTGGGCATTTAACACAATTGTGAAGGCCCTGTTCCATGAGAGAAAGCTGCCCTGGAAAACCATAACAATCAACGGCTGGGCCTTGGACCAGCATGGAAAGAAAATGTCAAAGAGCCTGGGAAATGTGGTAAGGCCAGAGGAAATGCTGCAAAAATACTGCGCAGATGCACTGCGCTATTGGGCAGGCCTGCCTGTTTTGGGCGAGGACGTGCCGTTCATGGAGAAGGAAATGGTTTCAGGCAAAAAATTCATTACAAAAATCATGAATGCAAGCAGGTTTGTTGAAATAGTAACAAAAGGGGTTAAGGAAGGGGGGGTTGACAAAAAGGCATTGGAGCCGGAGGACAGGGCAGTTTTAAGCAAGCTTAACAGGCTGGTTAAGGAAAGCACTGAAGCGTTTGATAAATATGAATTCAGCAAGGCCCTGAACCCTGTGAGGAACTTTTTTTGGCTAGAGTTTGCTGACTTTTACATTGAAGAGGTTAAGACAAGGGCATACAATAAAAAGGACAAGTCAGGAAAGGCAGCAGCAGCCGTGCTGCAGCACGTGCTATGGAACTGCCTGCTGATGCTTGCCCCATTCCTGCCGCACACAACAGAGGAAATAGCCCAAACAAGCTTTAAGAAAAGGCTGAAGGGCAAAAGCATCCATCTTGAGCAATGGCCAAAGGCAGACGAAAAATTTATTGATGAGAAGGCAGAGAAACTGGGGGAAAGCATTAATGCAGCCATTGCTGCAATGAGGAAGGAGAAAACAAGCGCAGGAAAGCCGATGAATACTGAAGTGAAAAAGGCAGTTGTTTTTAGCGGAGAGGAATTGAAGCAGGGCCTGGCCACTATTCAGAGAACAATGAATGTGAAGGAAATTGAATTGAAAAAAGGCGAAGAATTAAAGGTTGAGCTGGAATTTTGAAAATCGAATCAAAAGAATAAGTTTAAATGGATTTGTATATCAATTGATATATAGTGGTTTTTATGCAAAATCAGATGCAGGTTTTCAAAAACGAAGTGCTTCGCTTTCCAAGGCTTGACACAGTGTTGATGATTGAAAAGGCCCTGATGGATGCTGGTGGCGACTACTCAGTAAGGGAACTTTGGAAAAAGCTTCCAAAGCAAGTAATGTGGCAAACATATATGGCAACGCTGGATTACTTGGAGTATAGCGGCAAAATACTGATTGACACAGAAAAGCACCCAATCTGGATTTGGGCGCCAAAAGAAGTTAAAGAGCTCAAAAAGAAAGGGCTTGTGGTCAGATGAAGCAAAAAGCCAGGGCAAGAAAAATTGCTTTTATCGACCCCTCTTTGAAAAAAGCATTTGAAGAGCTTAAAAGCGGCAAATATGAGGACCAGCAGCTGGCTAGCTTTTTGAACAGAGCTATGGAAGATTTAATGCAAGACCCTTTATGCGGCATTAGAATCCCAACAGACCTATGGCCAAAAGGGTACATCCAAAAATACCACATAAATAACCTTAGGAAATACGATTTGCCAAATGGCTGGCGCTTGCTTTATACAGTTAGGGGAAATGAAGTTGAAATAATTTCCATCCTAATTGAATGGATCTCACACAAAGATTACGAAAGAAAATTTGGATACAAAAGAAGCTAAAAAAACGCAAAAAAGCTTTGGGAAAGGAGGCCAATAAATGGAGCTTATAAGGCAAGGGGCAGAGGCAAAGCTTTTCAAAACAAAACACGGGGAGAAGGCAGCATTGCTGAAGCAAAGGGTTGAGAAGGATTATAGATGCAAGGAACTTGATGAAAGGCTTCGCAGGGAAAGAACAGCCCTGGAAAGCAATTTGCTTAGAAAGGCCAGGGGCGTTGGGGTTAACACGCCGCAGGTGTATTCTGTGGACAAAGGCAAGAAAGAGATTTTGATGAAATTCATTGAAGGGCCGCGCTTAAAGGATGTTCTGGAAAAGGGGAATTTGGACCTGTGCAGGGAAATTGGGAAGGCAATTGCAATAATGCACGGAAGCAATATTATCCATGGGGATTTGACTACAAGCAACATAATGCTGCAGGGGGAAGATTTGTTTTTCATTGATTTTGGGTTGGGAAAGAGCAGCAGGAAGATAGAGGACAAGGCAGTGGATTTGCTTGTGTTCAAGAAAACATTTGAGGCTACACACTGCTCGCTTATGCCAAAGGGCTGGGAAAAGATTATTGAAGGCTATTTGGAAGGGAATGGGGAAAGGGAAGTAACAGCGCAGATGAAGAGGGTAGAGGAAAGGGTCAGGTACCATTAAGAGCCTTTAAAAACCTTTCCTGGGCCAATCTTATTACGATTTTTGTATCGTCTTTCCTGTTTCGCAATGAGCGGGAAGGTAGCCGCTTTTCAGTGGTGATTTTATTGGCAAAGAAAAAGGAAGAGAAAACCGAAAATAAGCCAAAAAAGGCTGAAAAGAAAGCCAGCCATAAGGCTGAAAAAGCCAAAGAAAAAAAAGATGCCCATAAGGGTGAAAAAGCCAAAGAAAAGCACGCTGAAAAAAAACCAGGGCACAAGCATGAGGAAGGGGAAAAGCACAAGGGAAAAAAGCATGCGCAGAAGGATGAGGAAAAGCCTGCAAAGAAAGGGGAAGAGGAAAAGCCAAAAAAAGCAGGGAAAGCAAAGGAAAAGCCTGCAAAGGAGAAAAAGCCCGGCGTTCCAAGCTGGGTTGAATTAAAGCCTGAAGAGGCGGTTGAAGCCATAGTAAACCTAGCAAATGCAGGTCACACAAGCAGTGAGATAGGCATGCTTTTGAGGGACCAGTACGGCGTGCCAAACATAAAAAAGCTGTGCGGAAAAAGCATTGACAGCATACTGGAAGAGCACAAGCTGCTTCCTGAAATTCCCTCAGATTTAATGAGCCTGATTAAAAAGAGCGTTAAGCTAAGGTCACACATGGAAAAGAACAAAAAGGATTTCAGCGCAAAAAGGGGCCTGCAGCTGACAGTTTCAAAAATCAGGAACCTTGTAAGGTATTACAAAAGGAAGGGCAAGCTTCCATTGGACTGGAGATACAGCGAGGAAAAGGCCGCGCTCTTGGTTAAGTGATGATTATGGAT
>JAFGDB010000066.1 GCA_016932355.1 Candidatus Iainarchaeum sp.
ATTCAGGTTGCCTTGCACAAAACATAGGGCCCAAGCAGGCTTGGAATATCTGATGACTTATGGTTGGGCGCTTGTGCTTGTGGCTACACTAATTGGCGTTTTTGTTTTTGTGATGTCCCCTCCTTCAAGCCAGGCCACTTTTTCAAGCAGCGACCCAACCAAGATTTTGCTTAAAAGTGGAAACATCTCTTCTTCAAATGATGTTGATTTAGTTCTGCAAAATCTTACAGGCGGAACCATCTATGTTACCGATTTTAGTTTAACCGGTTCTTTTTCCGGAAGCAAGCTAAACGGAGTTGAAAAAACAAGCATTTCTGCAGCAAGCCCATTGCAAGTGGTTGCAGGCGGAGAAATGCATTTCACTGAAATCACTTATTCAGGAAGCGGTACAGGGGGGCTTGCAATAAGTTATAGGGATTTTTTTGGTTATGATAAGCAGGCAAGCATTTCTGGGTATGCGGGGCAAGCTTCATCATCAACCGGGTCGCCAGGATCCCCTTCATCCCCTTTGGGGTCGGAACCGAATCCTGGGGAATCCTGCAAAGCCATTTTGGATAGTGGTGATTCAACGGGTGACGGAACATATTGGATTGACCCAACAGGAAGCGACAAGTTCCAGGTTTATTGTGATATGACAACTGGCGGCGGGGGCTGGACAAAAATAGAGTATGCAAGCGATTTGACCCACCAAAACCAGTTCAGTGGGGCACCTGATACAAGAAGGTGGCTTGGCAGCAATTTTAGCTTGGTTCTCTCAACAGCCAGGATTCAGGCAATCCAAAGCGTTTCAACAGAGGGAAAGCAAAGGTATGTAGGTAGTTGTAATGGGGTGCTGCACTGGTACTATTCCAGCGGAGGGAACTACGCCTATGCTTTTGGCTTCAGGTTCCTGAATGGTGATGAAACCCCTTATGGTACAGCTGCATTGGGCATTGATTTCAGCCTTGTGGAAGACGGATGCAAGGCAAATAGCAACTCCACTCTGTACTATACCACTTGGGACATAATGGATGTAAGGGTCCCGATAATAAATGTCAGCAGCAGAGACAATGGTTCAGGGGAGCTTTTTGGTTCGCCCTTGACAAGCAACCCTGCTTGGCTAAGGTAACTCAGCAAAACAAACTTTACGAGCTTTTTATTCCTTTCCCCTTTTGGGGACTCTGTAGAAATGATTTATAAAGGCAAAATTGGGATGCCTTAAATTGGCATTTAAATGCAAAATACCAACTTGGCATTTATAAACAAAACAGGATTTCTACACCACCCCCTTTTGGGGAAGCTTTTTTATTCCCTTAAGGAATTATTAATAGCGGTGTTCCGGAATGCACGAGCTTAGGAAGGACTATATTTTCAGCAGGTGGGTTATTGTAAACACTGAGAGGGCGAAAAGGCCAAAGGATTTCATAAAGCAGCACCCTAAGATTAACGAGTCAGGGCCGTGCCCGTTCTGCCCAGGCAATGAGTCCTTGACCCCGCCTGAGATAGCCAGAATTTCAGATGGCAAGGGCTGGCAGATAAGGGTTTTCCCCAACAAGTTCCCTGCAGTAACCCTCAAGGGAAGCAGTGACCTTAAAACAAGGGATTCCTATTTCACGAGCGGAGATGCCTTTGGCCAGCACGAGGTCATTGTTGAAACGCCAAACCACAGGGAGAAGTTCACTGGCCTCAGCGTTGAAAGGATTGCCCAGCTTTTGCAGATGTTTGCAACAAGGATTGAGGCCCTTTACAAGATCCCTGGCATAAAGTATGTTTCCGTTTTCAAGAACCACGGCCTTGAGGCAGGCACTTCCTTAAGCCATGAGCACACCCAGATTATTGCCTACAACAAGCTTCCAAACAATGTGCTGAGGGAGGTAAAGGCAATTGAGGCCCACTACAGGAAGCACAGGAAGTGCCCCTACTGCGAGGTAATTGAGATTGAGAAAAAAGGGCCAAGGAGGATTGCCGAGAACAAGAGCTTTTTTGCCTTCACACCCTATGCCTCAATCTTTGAGTTTGAGGCAGGCATTTTTCCCAAGAGGCATGTTGCAAGGCTTTCAAAGCTTGATGAAGAGGAAATGCGTGACCTTGCAGAGCTCATCAAAAAAGTTGTTGGAAAGCTTTCAGAGCTTGATGCCCCCTATAACATGTACCTGCATGAGGCCCCTCCTGGGAGAAAGCACCACCTGCACGTGAAGATAGTGCCAAGGCTCATCACATGGGGCGGCTTTGAGCACTGCACAGGCTGCATAATTAACACTGTTAGCCCTGAGCAGGCTGCTGAGTTTTACAGGTCAGAGGCAAAAGGCTAGGGAAATTCACACCATGAAAAAGTTGAATGCCTTCAGGCCCCCGCCATTGCAGTAGTCCTCAACCAGCACGTATATGTCGTTCCATTCCCCGAACTTGAATTCGCTGCTTGCGGTGAGCTCAACAGCTGGAATGCACCAGTAGTCGCTTTCACTGCACCCGTCACAGTGCCTAATCACTTCACTGCCCTCTATCCCTGTTGTTCCGCCCCTGGTCAAAAGGTTTCCATTGACATAGAAGTAAAAGTTGTCGTTGATGCAGATGCCGTTTGTTTCTGCTTCGTGCGTGACCGGGTCTTCGTATGACCCGTTTCCAACAAGGTACAGCTTCCTGCCTGCAAACAGCGGGCTCATCCAGAGCTGTGCCCTGTACCAGCCGTGGGCAAGGTATTGGGCATTTTTTAGGCAGTATGCGACAGCAAAGCCCTGCCCTGTGCAGCCTCCGTTGGTGCAGCCGGTGTTGCATCCGGCAGGCAGGCTCCATGTTTCATATGCTGCTGCTGTAACGAAGTTAACAGTGCCCTCTTCAGGCGGCTCTGCCGGGCACTTCTCGTCAAATGAGCCTATAAGCTTGCTCGGCTCGTTGTCCAGTATGCCTGTTGGGAACTCGCTTCTCTCCCACGCTGTTGCCTCATAGCTCTGGCTTACGTTTGTGAATCTCCCTGTGAACCTGCCTGTTTCTGTCCTTGCCATCCCGAAGTAGTCTGTGTACTTGATTTCGTCTGTAAACTGGTAGCACTCCTTAATAATGTCCTGGCATTCTGCCTTTATTTCTCCTGAGATTATTATCCTTTCAAGCTTCCCGAACCTGACGCTTTCCCCAATCACGTTTTCTGTGCACTCATTGCTGCCTGACAAGAGCTTGTATGACTGGAGCGTTACAGTCATCTTTGGCTTTAGGATAATTACGAACTTGTTTGGAAGCAGGCTTGAGTCTGAACCTGTAATTTCAAAGTTTTCAATCAGGAAATTGTTTGAGAACGAGTGGAAGGGTTGGCATTCCTGCGGGGGTGTCGCGATAAATATGAGCAGGCCAACTATGGCTGAAATTAGGATAAGGGTCCAGCCATATGTCATCAAATACTCTAGCGCCTGCTGGCCGACTGTTTCGCTTTTTTCCTGCTTTTTCCCTTTCTCTCCGGCTTGCAATTGCACTGCCTCCTGAACCCTGTTTGTTTTTAATATATATTAAGTTCATATTTTTAAAAAGGGGTGATTTTTCTTTGAATGGTGTCATTGAAGAAATTTTCAAGAGGTATGATGTGAGGGGCCTTTACCCAGGGCAGTTGAATGATGGCATTGCTTACAGGGCAGGAAGGGCTTTTGTGCAGAGGTTTAAGCCCAAAACCCTTGCTGTTGGAAGGGACTGCAGGCTTGGCAGCGAGCCGCTTTCAAAAGCTTTTATTAAGGGGGCTATAGGGCAGGGGGCAGACATTACTGACATCGGCCTTGTGAGCACTGACATGATTTACTTTGCTGTTGGAAAATACGGCTTTGATGCAGGCTGCATGGTTACTGCCTCGCACAACCCAAGGGAGTGGGCTGGCTTCAAGTTCTGTGGAAAGGGGGCAACAGGCATAAGCAGTGAAAATGGCCTTTGGGATGTCCGCGACCTTGTTGCTTCCGGAAAATTTGAAAAGCCAGTTAAAAAGGGGAAACTCCTCCAAATGGATGTTTTGAGTGATTACACTGAAAAGTGCCTTTCCCTGGTTGATGCCAAAAAAATAAAGCCCTTGAAGGTTGTGGTTGATGCAAGCAATGGCATGGCTGCAAAAACACTGAGTGCAATTGAGGCAAGGCTGCCGGTTAAAATTGTTAAGGTGTTTTTTGAAGTTGACGGAAACTTTCCAGGGCATGAGCCAAACCCCCTTAACCCTGAAAACGTTGAAGCCCTCAAAAAGCGCGTTTTGGAGGAAAAGGCCGACTTGGGCGCGATTTTTGACGGGGACGGTGACCGAATGCTCATGGTTGATGAGAAGGGAAACCCTGTTAACGGTTCAATGCTCACCTGCCTGATTGCCTCAAGCCTTTTGAAGAAAAGCCCTGGCTCAAAAATACTTTACACTCCAGTGATGTCCAAGGCTGTTCCAGAAACTATTGGGGAAAATGGGGGCATTCCTGTCCTTGAAAGGGTTGGCCACAGCTTCATAAAGCAGAGGATGCGAAAGGAGAACGTGCTTTTCGGAGGCGAGCACTCAGGGCATTTTTATTTCAGGGAAAACTATTTCGCTGATTCAGGCCTTATAGCCTGGCTTGTTGCGCTTGAGGCAATAAGCGAATCAGGGAAAAAGTTCAGTTTCCTGATAAATCCTTTCAGGAAATATTGCGCGATTGACGAAACAAACAGCGATGTCAGGGGCAAGTCAGCAAAGCTTGCTGAGATTGAAAAAATTTATGCCCCAAAGGCTGAGAAAACAAGCAAGCTTGACGGCTTCTCCGCCTACTTTAAGGGCTGGTGGTTTAATGTTAGGCCGTCGGGAACAGAGGACAAGCTAAGGCTGAACCTTGAGGCAGATTCAAGGGAACTGATGGAAGCCAAGAAGGGGGAACTGCTTAAAACAATTAGGGCATAATTCTTCAATCAAGAGCCTGCATCAGGTTTAAGAAATTTTGCCATGTAATTTTTTTGGAGGTCTTGTGATGGTAAAGGTTGCAATAAACGGTTTTGGAAGGATTGGAAGGCAGGCATTCAAGGCAATGCTTAAGGACAAGAAAATTGAGGTTGCTGCAGTAAACGATTTAACTGACAATGCCACTCTTGCAAGGCTTTTGCAGTATGACAGCGTTTACGGGAAATTCCAGGGGACTGTTTCCTCTGATTCTGAAAACTTGATTGTAGATGGAAAGAAAATCAAAGTTCTTGCCGAAAGGGACCCAACCAAGCTGCCCTGGAAAAAGCTCGGCATTGACATTGTGCTTGAAAGCACAGGAATTTTCAGGGACAAGCAGCAGGCAGAAATGCATTTAGATGCGGGAGCAAAAAAGGTTGTCATCAGCGCGCCTCCAAAGGGAACAGGATGCAACCAATATATTTTGAACATAAACTCTGACAAGTACAATGCAAAATCTGAGAATGTTGTCAGCATGGCTTCCTGCACAACAAACTGCCTTGCACCCATGGTAAAGGTTTTGCAAGAGGGCATTGGAATAGGGCAGGGCTTTATGACAACAATCCATGCTTACACCTCTGACCAGGTGCTAGTTGACGGGCCGCACAAGGATGCAAGGAGGGCAAGGTCTGCTGCAATAAACATGATTCCAACAAGCACTGGCGCAGCAAAGGCAATCACAAAGATTTTCACAGAGCTTGAGGGAAGGCTTGACGGCATTGCTGTAAGGGTTCCTGTTCCAACAGGCAGCCTCACAGACCTTACATGCGTGATGCAGAGGGAAACCACTGTTGAGGAAGTGAACGGCCTTTTCAGGAGGGCTGCCTCCAAGGATTTGAAGAGGAACCTGCTTTACAGCGAGCACGACATTGTAAGCACAGACATTATCGGGGGAGAGCAGGGCTGCATCTTTGACAGCAAGCTCACAAGCGCAAACGGAAAGCTTGTAAAAGTGCTTGGCTGGTACGACAACGAGGCAGGCTACAGCTCGCTGCTTTCAGACTTCATTGTTTTCCTCGCAAAGAAGGGGCTTTGAGGTTGCTGAACTTTTTTGCAATGAATGGGTTTTGAGGCAGCAGCCCTGCTTTTTGGTTTTTCTCGCAAAGCGGGGCCTTTGGGCTTTGGCAATTAAGCTTTTATACCTTAATTCTTTTTCTCTATTATCAGGTGGTGGATTTTGGCAGGTTACAGGTTTTTGGGAAATGAGAGTTTGTCCGGAAAAACGGTTGTTGCAAGGCTTGACCTCAACAGCAATGTTGAGAACAGCGAGCTTTTTCCTGGGGCAAGAATAAGGGAGCATGCAAAAACCCTGAAGCAATTGAGTGAAAAAGGGGCAAAGGTTGTTGCTTTGGCCCACCAGGGCAGGAAGGGGGAAGAGGGCTGCATTTCACTGCAGCAGCATGCTGAGGAAATTTCAGAGCAGGTTGAGAAAGAGGTAAAGCTGCTCAAATGGGATTCTGATTACATTGCAGCAATAAAGGAGATGCAGAATGGAGACATTGTTTTGATGGAGAACGTGCGCTTCCACGACAATGAAGAGCAGGAGTTCACTCCTGAGGAGGCCTCCAAGATTGAATGGGTTCAGAAGATTGCCTCTGCTGCTGATATTTTTGTGCAGGATTCTTTAAGTGTTTGCCACAGGGCCCAGCCCAGTGTTATAGGCTTTTCAGGGCTGCCAAGCTTTGCCGGCCCTGTCCTTGAAAGGGAGTTAAAGGCCTTGGAGCACTATGACAGCGCAGGCAAGCCGGCTGTATTCATTTTTGGCGGCGCAAAGGTAAAGGATTCAATCAAGGCATTGCAGGCAGTGCTTGAGAATGGCAAGGCAGACTTTGCCTGCGCTGCAGGCCTTGTTGGCGAGCTTTTCCTAAAGGCAAAGGGGATAAGGCTTGGCGAGAAGGAAAAGGTTTTTGAGGAAAAGGGCCTTAACGAATTGCTTGGCAGTGCAAAGCAGATTCTTGAAGCCCATCCTGAAAAGCTTGTTCTCCCCCAGGATGTTGCTGTCCTTGATGAGGATGATGAAAGGCTTGAAATTGCAGTTGAGGAGCTTCCCTCTGATTTCCTTGTTTGCGATGTTGGCATGGAAACCGTAAGCCTTTTCAGGAAGCACGTGCTTAAGGCAAAGCTTGTTGTGTTCAACGGGCCTCTTGGAATGTTTGAAAAGTACGGCTTTGAGGTTGCAACAAGGAAGCTTCTTTCAGAGATAAGCAAGGCAAAGGCCTACAGCCTGATTGGCGGCGGTGACACGGTTGATGCAGTTGAGGAGCTTGATTTCTCCTTCAAGGATTTTTCGCACGTGTCCCTTGGCGGGAAAGCCTTAATGCAGTACATAAGCGGCAAGGAGCTGCCTGGCCTGCTTGCCCTGTCAAAGTGATTTTAGTGGGAATTTTCCATGCCTTTGCAAATGGCTTCAGGCCTGGCAATTGGGTGAAGCGCATTATGGGGGAATGGCAATTGCCTGGACAGGCTATTGCAGTTGGTGAGAGTGTTGAATTACATTATTGAGAAGGAAAGCCTTTCCAAATGGCTTGAATCCCTTTCCCAAAAATCAACACTTGTTGTTCCTGTGGAGAATGAAACAGGCGCAACCTGCTTTGAGGAGTTCAATGGCCAAAGCCTATTCCTTTCGGGGAGAACTGACTTTTCGGCGAAAAAATTCTTCCTCCCAACCAATGAAAAAATGTTTTTCTTTAGGAAAAAAACTCTTTCCTATGGAATTTCCCCAAATTTCCCAAAAGGGCGTTTAATTGCCTTTGGGGTGAGGGCCTGCGACACTCACGCCCTAAACGCACTTGACCATCTGTTCATAAAGCTGCTTGGTGATGACTGCTTTTATAGCGCAAGGCGCAAGAACTCCACAATCATTGCTCTCCAATGCAGGGAGGCATGCAGCAGCGGCTTCTGCGCAAGCATGGGCTGCTCAAAGCCAACAGGCCACGACATTCTTCTGGCTGAAAGGCCCTCTGGCTTCATTGCCCAGGCCATTACAGAAAATGGCCAAACACTTCTTTCCGCGGAATTTTTTAAAAAAACCCAAGACCCCTTTCCAGAGCCAAGCCTGGAATGCAGCAAAGGGCTTTCAACATCAGGGATTGAGGAAAACCTCTATGCAAATTTCAACCATCCCATTTGGAAAAAGGAGGCAGAGCGCTGCCTGAGCTGCACAAGCTGCACAGAGGCCTGCCCAACCTGCTACTGCTATTCAAGCAGTGACTGCTTTGAGTTTGGCTCAGGGGACAGCAGCAGGAGCAGGGAAAGGGACAGCTGCCAGCTCCTCAGGTTTTCAGAGGTTGCAGGGCAGCACATTTTCAGGCCTTCAAGGGAGTCAAGGCTCAGGCAGTTTGTATTGCACAAGCTCAGCTACTACAAAAAGCACTTTGGAACGCATTTATGCGTTGGGTGCGGAAGGTGCATTGACGCCTGCCCAGTAAAAATTGACATAACGGAAATTGCAAACAAAATCCAAGGGGATGCCAAAAAATGACCTGCATTGGACAGCCTGCAAGCAATATTCAAAGGGCTCAAAAAATTCCAGCCGTTAACGAATTGCAAGCAGTCAATTGCAAAAGGGTGGCTTCAAAATGAATGCGCCAGAGCTGCCGCTCCCTGCCAAAATTGTTTCCGTGCAGGATGAAACACCTGAAATCAAGACCTTTGCAGTAAAATTCCTTGACAAAAAAGTCCAGGAAAAATTCTCCTTTTCCCCTGGAAAATTCATGATGCTCTCTGTTTTTGGTTATGGCGAGATGCCAATAAGCATTTCCTCCTCACCATACAAAACAGGCTCAATTTCCTTCACTGTTGCAAACGTGGGCAATGCAAGCAGGGCATTGCACAGCCTGAAAAAGGGCAGCGAGGTTGGGTTAAGAGGCCCCTATGGAAACGGCTTCCCCCTCCAAAAATTCAGGAACAAGAACCTTGCGTTTATTGCAGGCGGCTGCGGCTTCGCCCCCCTGAGGAGCAGCGTTTACGCCTTCCAGGCAAAGAAAGAGCAGTTCAAGGACGCATACATCTTCTTCGGCTGCAAAAGCCCAAAGGAAATGCTTTTTGCAAGTGACCTAAAGCAGTGGGGAAAGGAAAAGAAAATGCACACATTTGTTACTGTTGACAGCCCAACCAAGGACTGGAAGGGCCACACAGGTGTTGTAACAAAGCTCTTTGCAAAGTCAGGTCTGCCTGTTGAGGACACTGTCTGCCTTTTGTGCGGCCCGCCAATAATGATTCACTTTGCACTGCTTGAGCTTAAAAAGCTCGGCTTTAAGGATGAGCAATTCTATGCCTCTCTGGAGAGGCTGATGCACTGCGGCCTTGGCTTCTGCGCCCACTGCAACATTGGAGACAAGTATGTGTGCAGGGACGGCCCCGTTTTCAATGGAACAGAGCTTTCCAAAATGCCCCTGGAGGAGAAATAGCCATGCCAAAGAAAAAACGCGCTGGTGCAGGGCAAAAACCAATCCCAAAGAAAAAGCACAGTGCTGCGGGAAAAGAAATTCCCATGCCGAAGAAAAAATTGAAAATTGGGTTCTTTTCCCTCACCTGCTGCGAGGGCTGCGAGCTTGCAGTCCTTGACCTTGAGGAAAGGCTTCTCAAGGCTTTGAACTACATTGAGATTGCTGACTCAAGGCTGCTTCTTGAAAAGCCCCTCTCCAAAAAGCTTGACATTGCATTTGTTGAAGGCTCTGTAATAAGCAAGCACGACCTTGACAGCCTCCACTCCATAAGGGAGAGGAGCAGTTTCCTTGTTGCCTTAGGTGCGTGTGCCACAATTGCAGGCATTCCAGGAATCAGGAATTCCCTTCCAGACTACCTGCAGGACAAGATAAAGCGAAACCAGATAAAGCCAATGAAGGAAAAGGCTTTCCCGATTTCTGCCTTTGTAAAGGTTGATTTCCTGCTGCAGGGCTGCTCAATCAACGAGGAGGAATTCCTCACCTTTTTGAACAGGTTCTTGCACGGGAAAACAACAAGGCTTGAGCAAATCCCGGTGTGCTTTGAGTGCAAGCACAGGCAGAACAGCTGCCTGCTTTTGAAGGGGATTGCCTGCCTTGGCCCTGTAACCTATGCAGGCTGCAACGCGCTTTGCCCGAGCGAGAACGCGCAGTGCATTGGATGCCGCGGCTTTACTGATGATGCAAACTTTACAGCTTTGGACAGCCTGTTCAAGGAAATTGGCTTAAGCAAAGAGGAAAGGCACAACCTCTTCACATATTTTAACCAGCTGCCGGAAGAGCTCAAGGAATTCGCCAAGGAAAATTCAGGGGAATTGCCAAACCAGCTCAAGGAATTGGCTGGGGAAAACCCAAAAAAGAAAATTGATTTGGAGGCACTTAAATGAAGGAAACAGGAAACTTCTGCATTAAAAGCATTACAAAGGTTGAGGGCCATGCAAACCTCTCTGTTGAACTGCGCGATGGAAAGGTTGAGAAATGCGAGTTCCAGGTTTATGAGGGCCAACGCTTCTTTGAGCAGCTTGTCGTAGGCAGGCACTACTCGCAGATTCCGCTCATAGTTAGCAGGATATGCGGCTTCTGCAACACCTCTCACTTGAACACTGCAATTGAGGCAGTTGAAAGGGCCTTTTCTGTAAAGCCCTCAGAGCAAACCCTTTTGCTAAGGGAGCTTGCAACAAACGCTGAATTCATCAAAAGCCATGCATTGCACCTCATGTTCTTGGTGCTCCCTGACTTTTTGGGCAGGGAAAGCATTATGGCCTTTAAAAAGGCTGAGCAGAAGTACATCAAGCAGGCGCTTGCACTTAAAAAAATTGGAACAGACCTTTCAAGGGCTTTGGGCGGAAGGGTTTACCCAACAGTCAGCATAAGGGTTGGCGGCTTTTCCATGCTTCCAAGGCAAAGCGAGCTGCAAAAGGTCCTCACAGAATTGAAGGATGCAAGGAAAACCGCTCTTGAAATGCTTGCCCTTTTTAATTCCTTCAGGGAAAGGTTTGCCTTTGAAAGGAAAACAGAGTATGTTGGCCTTGTCGGGAGCCAGTACTGCCTTTTGTGCGGCCAAATCCACTGCAGCGACGGCACAGTAATTGAGGAGCAGGGCTACCTGAACCATGTGAAGGAGTTTGTTGTCCCTTACTCCAATGCAAGGATTGCAAGCTTCAACAGCAAGGAATACAAGGTGGGAGCGCAGGCAAGGCTCAACCTCAACCACAAGGAGCTTTACCCTGCCGTTAAGGAAAAGGTAAAAGCCCTTAACATCAAGTTCCCTAACCACAGCATTTACTTCAACAACATTGCGCAGGCAATAGAGCTCTTGCAGTGCATTGAGTCAAGCATTGAA
>JAFGDB010000067.1 GCA_016932355.1 Candidatus Iainarchaeum sp.
AAGACATTTGAATCCAAGTAAATTCTCTGCATAAAAACTGGCTTGAAAATCCAGCTTAAAAACACCCCTGCTTTTTCGGCAATTGCCTGTTCAGCCGAAAAAGCCCCAAAAACAGCAAGCAGGGGCAAATCATTAAAAACCACAAAGTATTAATATAAGCAAATCATAGTAATTTATTACAGCCTTTTAAAAAAAGGCTGGCGAAAAAGCAATGGCTTTTCAAGCCATTAGAGTGTAATAATTAATCGGTGTTTCAATGGACAAAAGATGGAGGAACATGCTGATTCTGGTTGTGGTTATAGCTGCTGGCTGGGGAATTTACCAGTTTTTGCAGCAGGAACCGCCCAAACCTGTGTTTGTTGATGAAGCGGTCTTTTCTGCAATGCTTTCAGACACAAACATAAGCGCTGCCGAACTCAATGAGGTTTCATCCTCTTTCTCTCTTGGGCTGAGTGATGAGGCAAAGCAGCTTCTCAAAGGGAAACTTGCAGCGATCTCTGCTGAAAGCGCTTCATCCAGGGAATTCAAAGGGCTTTTGCAGGGCCTTATTGCGCTTGATGAAGACCAGGGCCAGATTGCAGATGATTTTGACAGCATGCTGGACCTTGAAATGGGTGATTTTTGCGTAAACATTGATTACTGGGCTGCAAAAGAGGAATTCTCAAGCGACTTGGTTGTGAAAGCAATAGAACTGCAGGCAGAGATGGGTGACTTTTATGCCTCAAACCCTGGCTATGCCTCCCTTGGAATTGAAATCAACACAGAAAATCTTGCTGAAGAGCAGGAGCTCTCTGTTGATGCCCTTAACAGGCTTGTTGACCTATGCATAATTGACGCATACCTATTTGAAGAGGAAACAGAACTGCCGGAGGCCTATGAATGAAGAAACTGCTCCTGCTTGCACTGGTTTTCTGTCTTATTGCCCAGCCGGCATTTTCAGCTGAACCAGTTTCCTTTCCTGCGATTGTTATTAAAAATGCCACAACAAACGAAATTCTGCGCAGGTCAGGCTCTGGCTTTGAAATTCCTTTTGCCTACGAGCTTGTTTTGGAAGCAGGGGAATTAGCTTGGGCACAGGAAGAAACAAACCTGGAGGATTTGGGTGAACACGCAGGCGGAGCAGCAACAGCCGCAATTACCTACGAACGCCTAAAGGGAATAGAAGCAGCAAACAATGCTTTCCTGAAAAACAATTATTCAACTGCTTTAGGTGCCTTAGTAAAGCAGCACAACAACAGGGCAAATGCCCTAGTCAAATACAAGGTAGCAGATCTCTTCACTGATAGCGGAGCAAAGGCATATACCCGGGCGGAACTTGCTGCGGCTTCAAACAGAACAGGGCTTGTAAACAAGCTGAGAACCATTGCATCAAGCGCCGATGATGTTGTTGTAAGGACAGAGGCCGACAGGCTTCTAAGCGCGCTCAACGTAGTGCCTAACACAGGCGACGATTTCCTGAGGGTTCTGCAAACTGCAGGCTACAAGGCTACGCCCGCAAACCTAACGAGCCTTAGCCCTCTTCAATATCTAAAAAACCAACACACCCTTTTCACAGGCGGCATGAAGCCCTGGGCAAACCAGCTGACAAGCGCTGGCTATACCATTACAACGGATGCAGTGCATGGGCTTGAGGTGACTGCTCCAACAGGGGAAGTTTTCCAGATTTCAAAAATAAAAGGGGTGAGCTCGCTTGATGATTTAGCCAGCAACCCCCTTTCCAAGGGCTTTATGATGTCAAGGGCAGCTACAACCAATGCTGCAGCAGCTGCAACTGCAATGGATGCTGTCAGGGCAGCGAGGATTACAAACCTTAAAGATGCATTTGTCAAATATGATGGTGCCAGTGGCATGACTAAATGGTATTACAAGAGAGGCCTGGAAAAAGCAGTTACAGAAGCCCAAAACGTTGGCTTGGGCGTGAAATTTGAGAGTGGGGTCCTAAAAGCAGTTAAGGGAACCCAAGAAACAATGCTTACTACTGCAGATGATTTTTCAAGGGCCTTGGGCAGGAGCACAACAGCTGTTAACAGGGCAGGTGTGATGGCAAGGATTGGCCAGAGAATTGGCCAGTCAAAGATTGCCCAGACAAGGGTTGGCCAGGCTGTTGGAAAATACGGCGGAAAAACTCTCAGGGCAGGTGGAAAGGTGCTTAAAGCAGGTGCAACCTTTGCTGGATTGCCTGCGGGTCTTATAAAAGGCTTAGCTTGGGGTTATTGCGGTTTTATCAGCTCAGATTTTGTTGATCCAGCCGGGCAAATAATTCTTCCAGGTGAAAACAAGTTAGAAACGTTCCCCAACCTTGCGGGAGAAAATGAGGTGGCTGAAAGCGTTTTCTACAAAGACACTGATTTTGAATACGAAATCTACCAAAATGCAGAATATAATATTGACAGGGTAAAGAGCTGCTTAAGGGAAGCCTACGAAACAGAAGGTGATAACGTTCTGGTAAGATTCATTATTGGAGTTTCAGAATTCTTTAACCCGGTTGCGCTGGTGGAAGACGTTGCCTATTGGATTTATTCCCCTTCACAGCCCTTGGACCAGTGCGTTTGGAGAATCTACTCTGACAGCGAAACAATCTCAGCTACGCACACTATTGACCCATTCTTTTCATGCAAGCCTGATGAGGCAACAACAGTCAAATCATCTAGCTTCCCAGAGGGCAGGTACGCAATTCTTCTCTATGGAAAATACTCTGAAGATATGATGGGCCTTCTTGAAGACCCGGACAACCAGCACCTTACCAAAATGAACACCAATATAACCCACTTAAGATACGGCCTTAACTGCAGGGACTACATTGATTGTGTTGAAAAATATGGGGACTACTATGGCATGGCCCCAATTGTTATAGAGGTCAGCTCCACAGGCCTTGCAGGCGGCTGGATTGGCTTAAAGGTGGCAAACCTGCCTGCAAACACACACATAGGCAAAACATTGGAAACCATGGGGCTTTTCTCTAATGAAACAATGGCTGAAAAAGTAAATTTTGAAAGCAGGATTAGCACTGACGGCAAAGTGATTTACATAAAACCAGAAGGCTTAAGAAGCGGGATGACAGTTACTTATTACATGAAGATACAGCCGAAGGATCCAGCAGGAAAAGAACTTGACCTTGGCGGGAAGCTTGTCTTAAGGATTACAAACCTTGACCCATCAACCGATTTGGAGGAACCGAAATGAAAAAAGCATATATTCTCCTAATAGTTTTTTTACTTTCAATTTCAGCAGTGGTTTTTGCGCCTATTGATGTAACCTATATCCCAAACACCGCGCTG
>JAFGDB010000068.1 GCA_016932355.1 Candidatus Iainarchaeum sp.
CATGCATTCACACCATACTTCTCCGCTTACGCGCACTTTGATTCAGTAAAGGAAGCGTATGGCAGCATGGGAAAAGAGATTAACTTCATTGAATTGGGGCTGAGCGCTGACACGCACTATGCTGACATGATTGCAGAAAATCGCGGTTATCAGTTCCTTACCTGTTCCGATTCACATTCACCGTGGCCTTACAGGATTGGAAGGGAATTCACCAGAATCAAGATGAAGGAACCCAGCTTCAGGGAATTGAAGAAGGCGCTTGAGGAAAAGGGTGAAAAAAGAATCACTTTGAATGTTGGCCTTGACCCCAGGGAGGGAAAGTATCATTTGACTGCGTGCAATGCATGCTATGCAAAGTTTTCTTTGGGGCAGGCAGAAAAGCTTTCTTGGAGATGTCCAAAATGCAAGGGTTCAATTAAGAGGGGCGTTCGCGACAGGATTGAAATGCTTTCTGATGGACGGGAAGAGCACCCTGAATTCAGGCCGCCGTATATGCATTCTGTTCCTCTTGCAGAAATCATACAGATTGCGCTGGATGTGCAGGGCATCAACACTGTGATTGTGCAAAGCGCCTGGTCTGACTTTGTTGAAAGGTTTGGAAATGAGATAAAGGTTTTGGTTGATGCACCAATTGAGGAGCTCAGCGAGGCAAACCCGAGGATTGCGCAGAAAATAAACGCGTTCAGGCTGGGGTGGGTGCACTACATTGCAGGCGGCGGCGGCAACTATGGAAAGCCGTTGATTTGCAATTCCAAAGAGGAATTTGAGAAAAAGGGAAAGGAATTGAAGGAAGGGGAAAACGACTTTTCAGGGCAGAAAACATTGGGTGAATTTTAGGAAGGAAACCGGGCAGAAAGAAAAAGAAACTCTTTGCAAAATATTAAGGAAGCATGTTTTAGCGCACGTAGCTTGGCCCGTCTTTTGGCGGCTTTTCCTCGGCTTCCTCAAACTGTTTTGCAAGCTTTTCAAATGCCTTTTCAATGTTCTTGGCTTCCCTTTCAATGCCCTTCATTTCAACCTTGAAGCCAAAGGCCTTTACAATGAGCTCAATCAGCTTTTTGGCCGCGCCATGGTCGCCGTAAATGAGCTTTGCATTTGTCTCGCCCATAAGGCACGCGCCCTGCATCCCCTGCTGCTGGGCAATCCCAAGGATCAGGCCTGCTGCGCCGCTTATCAGGCCCTCCTTCTTGTCCGCCTTTGCGCCCAAAGAGGTGAACCTTTCAAGGGTTTTCTTGTCGGTTGCAGCAATGACAACATCTGGCTGCTTCTCCATCCTGGCATCGCCAATGTTCAGCCCCGCCAGTGTAAAAACCTCTTTCACGCCAAGCTTTTTCACTGCCTCCACTATTTCCTCTGCAAACTCATAGTGCTCTATTGCACCAGACCTAAAATCAAGGCTTGGCTGGACAGGCCCTGCGAGAAAAAGGAAGTGCCTTCCCTTGTGCTCTGTTGCATGCAGCTCATCCTTGATTAGCTCAACCAGGGCATCCTTTGTGTGGACTGAAGGCGGGAAAGAATCGCTGTAGATTTCCCCAATCTTCTCTGTTTTAAGCTGCTTGAGGAAATAGTCAACGCATATTTTGCCGACAAGGCCAATGCCTGGCAGGCCTGTTAGCAGCACAGGGTTCTTGAACTTTTTCTTCGACTGCAAAAAAACTTTTGTAGACATTTTCTTCAACCTGCCTCGAACTTTACCTCGCCGTTTTTGCCCTTCATTTCCTCAACTATTGCATTGGCAACAGAATTAAGCCTTTTCTCAGCTTCCTTAAAGTCAGCGGCCTTCACCCTTATTTCATACTTTCCGCCCTTGATGTAAAATATTTCAACTCCAAAGCCATGGCCTGCCTTCTCGCCCTTGAGCAGCGCCTCCTTAATCAGCTCAACCCCGTTTGGCTCCAGAGAATGAATCTCAACATGCCCCTTGAGGGATTTTTCAGGGACTGAAATGTTCTTCTGGACAAGGGAAACGAGGGGCTTTCTCCACCTTTCCCCAATGGACTTTGCAGCGCTTTCGCCCTTTAAGGCAATCTCCTGGAAAGCAGCCGGCAGGGAATCGTACTCGGAAAGCAGTGGCTTTGCTATTGCATCCCATGCATCATCAAACCCCTTTTTCTCATTATTTGCAAGGAGCTCAAGCAGCTTTTTGCTTCTCTTAAGCTGCTTCCATTCCTCAATCCTTCTCCTCTGGGCCTGGCCTGAAACCTTTGTTAAGCTTAAGTCAATCTGCTGCTTTTCAGGGTTGAAGGAAAGCACCTTTGCTGCACGAATCTGGCCCTCCTTAACATGGTTCCTTATGTTCTTCACCCAGGAGGAGGAAATCTGGCTTATGTGCACAAAGCCCTTCATGTCGTCATACTCAACAAGCTCAACAAAGGCGCCATAGCCCAATACTTTTGTAACCCTGCACACAACTGTTTCCCCCACAATGGGCGTATCGCTTTCCTCAGGCATAAAAAAATCACCACAGCTCCTTTACAACCTTTGCAATAGGGGTTATCCTGCTTGCCCCTGTCTTTGCAAGAGGCTGGTTGCAGGCAAGGCACTTTATTGGGGTGGCTGCAGCGCTGAAAATTATCTGCTCGTTCCCGCAGCCGCTGCACTTTACCTTCAAAAAGCAGGTTTTCTGCTTTTTTCCTGTTTCAATCCTTGCCATTCAAAATCACTTCTTTGCATTTTCAGCGAGGCTCCTGCCAAGCAACAGCGATGCAATCTTGGGCGGAACATCAACAACCTTATCTTTCTGGAACGGGCCATACTCCTGCATGTCCGTTCCAACAAAAGCGGGAACGTCCTTTAACAGCTTGACTGAAACCTTTTTCTTTTCCCCTGACTGCTGCTTGCCCTCACCTGAGCCAATTATTTCACCCAAAACCTGCTGGTGCTTGCTCAGCACAGTAAGCAGCTGCTTCAAGGTGTCCTTTTCCTGCAGTGTAAGGTGCCCGTTCTCAAGCTCGCCTGTCCTGCTTGCAATCAAAGCCTTGTTCAAAAGCTTTTTTTCCCTAAGGCTGAAAACCTGCTCAACAATCTTCTTCAGGTTTGAAAAGCTGCTTGCCCTGCTGCTTGTAATGTCCTTCAGGCTTTTTAAATAAAGCTCGCGCTCGCTTCCAAAAAAACCCTTCAAATCATTAAAAAAGGTTTCACTTACCTCAACATGCTTTGGGCTGTTTTTCTCAAGCCTGTAAATCCTCATCAGCTCATCATAATCCAAAGCCATTCCATCAGCTCCCGGCAAGCCTTGCACTGGCCCTTCCAAGCAGGAAAATTGCTGCATTCAAAGGCAGTTCAGCCTCTTGGTTTTCAAAAGGCCCAAAACTTTCCCCAGCCAGATGAAATCGTGGTGCCTTAATAATAAAAACCTTTACTGTTTGGTTAGGGCCAAAGCCAACAGCCCCAACCAGGGGGTCAAAACCCTTCAGCTCGTCAATTGAAACGGTCTTTGCAACAAGCCCTGTTTCCCCATGGATTGTTTCAGGAACGCGGACAATCTTGCTTACGTCAATTGAGGTCTGCCTGTCAATCGGGGAAATCCTTTCAATCACACTCTGTATAAAGCTCTGCCAGAACTTGTCGCTCTGGCTTTCTTTGGATGGGCTTGCCCTGCCGAAAAAAGCTGGCAATACCCCCCTTTCGTTAATTGATTTCAAAAGCATTTCTTTTTCTGAAAGCAGCCTCTTTGCCTGGCTTGTTGTAATGGAGCCAAAAACAGCAATCTTGCTGGCATCACCCTCCTCCAAAAGCTCCGTTATTGAAGACATAATCCTCCTGCCCCAGCCGCTCCTCTCAGACTTTTTGGTTATTGCAAAGAGCTCGCCCTCCTTCCTGAAATGGCTGAATATGCTGAGGCTGTTTGCAGTCAAGTAATCAATGAGCTCAATCCTGGCAGAGGGGGAAAGGCTTCTTACTTCCTTGTTCCTTACATGGACATGGTAGCCCGCCCTTCCGCTGAAGTTAATTGCAATGCCTTCGCTGAAGCCAAAATCGTCTTGCAAAAACTCAAGAAGGTTAAAGACCTTCTTCCTTGCTTCACCCAAACACTGCGGGCAAAACCACTCCTCAAGAATTGCCTGCGTGCCGCACTCATCGCACATCAGCTGCCTTCCCTTTCCTTGCCTGCCGCACTTCGGGCACTTCCATGAATCATGCTGCTGCTTGCATGCTGTGGGAAGGTCATCTGCATCAAACTCGTAGACAAGGTCTGCTGCAAGCATTTCCTTTGCGGGCATTGGCCGCCTTTCAGGGAACTTGTATAGTGCGCTTGAATAGCTTACAAAGAACGGAACCTCTTGCCTTAGGAAGGAATTGAAGTCGTGCAGGCTTTTGAATGCAAGGTGCCTCCTGCTTATCTTCTGCCCAAAAGAGCCAATTCCAAACTCCCTTGAAGCAGGCTCTGGAGGCTCATTCACCTTATGTTCTGAATAGAATTTCCTGAAATGCTGCTGCAGAAACTCCTGTTCCCCGGCCATAGGAAAATTACTGCATTAAAAGGAATAAAAAGGGAAAGGAAAGGGCAGTGTTCCGCTGGTTTAGGCCTTTAAGCTATTGCCCTGAAGCCTCAGAGGCCTTCTTCCCCAGACAAGCTCAGTGTGCGGGTATGCAAACTCCAGGTCCTTCTCCTTCATGACCTTTTCATAAACTTCCCTTGTTATGTCACTCATTACCTGCTGCCTCTCCCTTGCAGCAACATTGTACCTGACTTTGACCTGCATCCCGCTTGGGTTGAAGAAAACGCGCGTGGCAGGCTGCTTGCCCTTTCTCTCAATCGCATCCTTTGTAAACTTCTTTGCTGCATCAAGCATTATCTTTTCCGCTTTCCCAAGGTTGGTTTCATATGTGAATTCTGCCCCAACCTCGTCAAGGATATATGCATCGCTCAAAGTGTAGTTTGTAATGGGCTTGTCAAAAAGTAGGGCTGTTGGAATCAGAATTGTCCTGCCGCTCGTTTCCTCACCGCCAACAGTGCCGCCAAATTCGGACAAAACAATATAGAACATTGTTATGTCAGAAATGTCGCCCTTTATGTTGTCTATTATGACGCGGTCGCCAACCTTGAAGGGCCTTTTTATGAGAATCATCATCCAGGCAGCAATCCCTGTGATTGGCTTCTGCAGGGCCCAGCCCAGCGCAGCAGACAGCAAACCAATGCTTATCCCTGCCGCAGTAAGGCTCCCTGAAAAGGTTAGAATCAGAACAAGAGCCACAATGAAAAGGAATATGTAACGCCATATTGCCATCACTGTCTTGATTTCATCCTTTCTCCTGACAGTCCTTCTAAGGCCGTGGTAAATGGCCTTGCTGGCAATCTTGTAAACAACAAGGATAATTATCAGGAGCACAACAATTGCAATAATGCTTGGCACAATTGCCTGCAGGTTCTGCCACATCATTTCAAGCGATTCAGCTGCAATGGAAAAATAGCCGTCCATAACAATCCATAAGAGTAATGCTCTTCTGTTTTTTATTCCTTTCCAAAACAAGGGCGGTGTAGAAATCCTATTTTCTTTATAAACGCCAATTTGCTGTTTTGCATTTAAATGCCAATTTAAGATATTGAATTTTTGGCTTTATAAATCATTTCTACAGACCCCAAAACAAGGCACTTAAAGCCCTAAAAAAAGGCTGAAAAATTATTTTTTGCCTGCACCCCAAGCCAAAAAAAACTAGCCCTCGGATGCCTTTTTCAGCTGCCTCCTGTAATAGGACAGGGGGTTCCTTACATTGCAATCAGAGTTTGGGCAATAGCCTGCTGCCCTCACCTTGTCGCAGCTTGCTGGCGTGTAATTCTGCTTCACAATCTTGTCAATCTGGTAAGAGGCTATTTTTTCCTTGAAATCAGGGCTTTTTTTGAATGCAAGCATTATCTGCTCCTTTGGCATTCCAACCCTGTTCAAAAAGGATGCAAGGTAAAACCTTGCCATGTGCGGCAGCCTCTTGCCCTGCAAGAGCTCGCTGTAGAGGAAAGCCATGCAGCCAGGGAAAGCATCAGGCCTGGCATTTCCCTTAAAGGTGAATTCAATGCGCTTTGCCTGCTTCTCCCCAAAATTCTGCCTGAAGCGCAGCGCAGCCTTCTGCAGGCTTTTTGGAAGCTGGCCTGTCGGGACAGGCAACGATGCCCTGATTTTTTCAAACGCAAGCGCCCTCAAAAACCTTGCAAACCCGTTAAGGTCAAGGAACACGCTTCCCTTTGAAACGCTCTGGTTGACAAGCTTGAGCATCGGGTCAAAGGACTTAACAGTTAAAAAATCAAAAATTGAAATGGATACAATGCTGCCGGCCTCATCGGCAAAATTGAATGCAAGCTTAAGGTCAGAGGCAAGCTCAACCATTGCCTCCTTTGAATCTTCAGAAGTGTTCAAATAGTGCAGCGCAGCATCTGCAAACATTGAGGAAAATTTGCGGTACATTGCATCATCCCTCAAAAAGGAGATGAGGATTTTTGCAACCGGAAATGCAAGGAGCTCCTGCATCAAGAGGTCGGAATTGCGCAGAACCAGGTTGTAATCATTTCCAGAAGCAGCGTGCTCCACCATCAGGGCAGCCCTTTCAACAACCGGGCTTGGCAGGTCATCCAGGGAAAGGTTCTGCTCCTCAACAATCTTCCGCGCGGTATTTGTAAACGGGAAATGCTGGGCAAACAGCAGCTGCTGCATTGTGTGCATAGGAAAATTACTGCATTAAAAGGAATAAAAAGGGAAAGGAAAGGGCAGGGCCCCTCTACTCTAAAGAATCATGTGCGCGAGGTGGAATTCAAGGAAGGCGGGCCCAATCTTGTAGCTTACCTTCATTGGGGCATCGCTCTTAAGCTGCATTGAAATCTTTTCGTCGCTGGCAGCGTCCTTTACAATGTTCTGCAGAAAGCCAAGGCTGTACTTGCTTACAACCTCGCTGCTGCCCTTTACAGTGATGTGCTTTGCCTGCCTTGCAATTGTGTGCAGCGTGCCAGCACTGCCCCTTGCCTCAACAAAAAGCTGCCTGTCCTTGACCTTCAAAACAACGCTGCTTCCAAAAAGACCTGCATCCTTCAGGGCCTCTTTGAGAACGCGGGCACTGATTTCAACCTTTGCGTCAAACTCTGCCTCAGGAATCTTCACCTCTTCCTCGTTCACATCAATCAGTGGCAAGGAAAAGGACCTGCTTAAATCACCTTCAAGCTTTAGGTTAAGCTCAGAGTCTGTTAACTGCATTAAAAGCTTGTCGTTTGGCAAAGCCCTTGACATTATCCTGTTGAGTTCCTGCAAATCAACCCCTGCAAGGGTTGGCTCAACATTGTACTTTTCAAAAGCGCTTTTTGCAACATTGAAGTCAACAAGCACTATCTGGCTTGGGTCAATTGCCTTCAGGCTTATCCCATTGTCGTTGAAGCGGAGGTTGCCCTCGCTTATGAAAGAGGAAATTGAATCAATGGCACGCTGCAAAATGCTGACATCCTTTAGCTCAATCACCCAAAAAACCCCACTAATAATTAGCAGCCAATTGTTTTAATTCCTTTTCCTATTGGCCCTTTTGCCCCTTGCCAAAAGGGAGCTTGCGGAGCATGCCCTTTACCTTCCTTATTTCCCTCTCCTCAAAGCTCTGGCCCTTCTGTATGGAGAAAACAGCAATAACGCTCAAAGCATACAGGAAGGTGGCAACCCCGCTCAATGCAAAGAAAACGGTTACAACCTTTGAAAGGTCTGTCGTAGGCGTCAAATCCCCGTAACCAATTGTTGTAAGGGTCGTGGTTGTAAAGTAAAAGCTGTCAACAAAGCTCCACTGCTCAAGGTGATGGTAGATCACAGTGCCTGCAGCAAGCAGCAGCACAAGAACAGTGATGACAAAACCAAGCTTTGCACCAGTCTGGCCCATTTCAAATAAAAAGGAGGGGAAAAGAGCTTAATAAATTTAACCTTGTTTCCCCTGTTAGCACCTGCCTTGTTTCTTGAACTGTGCATAATACGCTGCCCCTGCAGCAGTGCCGAATTCTGCATCCTTTGGAAAGGAGAATTCCGCCTTGAACAGCTCGGCTGCCTTTTTCAGGCGCTTCCTTACAAGCGGGAAGGACAAGGTTCTCCCAAGGAAAATCACTTTCCTGCAATTGCACTGCCTGGAAGCGGCAATTGCAAGAACTGCAACTGCCTCTGCAGCCATGCTCTGAACAGCTGCAGCAAGGTCTGCCCTGCTGTGCCTGCCCTGCTTCCCAAAATTTGAGGCAGTGGCATCTGCATTGAGCAAACCGATTTTGCCGCCGGCAACATCCTTAACGCTCAAATCAACATTGCGCAAATTTCCCCCTTCCGCAAGCTTTGCCAGTTTCTTTGGGCTGGATTCATTTAGCAGGAGCCTGCTCAAGCCCAAAACTGTGCCTCCGCCAAGGCCGGTTCCAATCACATGCCCTGCCTTTTTTTGAAAGAGCACAATGCATGTCCCTGTTCCCATTGAAACAGCAAGAAAGCGCTTTGAACCGGTTAAAAACTTGGCGCCGAAAGCAATTGCATCAATTTCGTTCACGTGCTTTGGCTTAATTCCAAGAATCTTTTTGTGGAATCCCGCGCTTTTTCCGCCGCTGATTGCAACCCCTTCAATTTGGAATTTGTGGAATTTGTTTTTTTTGAGAAAGGAGTCAAGCTCTTTTGGGGAAACAAGAACCCTTTCAGCGCAAGCCTTCTTCACAATTCTCTTGCCCTGCAAAAGCACTGCATCTGTTGTGCTTGCCCCAAAATCAATTCCAAGAATCATGCTAACTAATTATTGAGCAAATGTTTTTATTGCAAATGC
>JAFGDB010000069.1 GCA_016932355.1 Candidatus Iainarchaeum sp.
TCCTTTTAGAAAAAATAAGGCGCAGGGGAGAGCAGCTTGAAAGCCAGCGCTTTGTAAGGGGCCGGGTTGGGGCAATGTTAAGGGAAGCACACCTGCCCTCACTTGCAAAAGAAATTGTATCAGGAAGGGACTTGCCTGCAAGCAAAACAGGCAGAAGCATATTAAGGCTTGGGCTGCAGAAAGCCTTCCTGAAAAAGGCAATTGACAGCAGGCGCGGCTACCAACGGGTTTTGCCCTCTGCAGAAAAAGCATGCCTGGACCTTGTCCAGAATACTGAAAAAGCGCACACCCTGCTGTGGGATTTCCAGCACAAAAAAATAGGCTTTCAACAAGGGGCAGAAATGTATGAGGCAGCAGCGGAAATAATGAAAGAAGCGCAGGCAGCATTCAAAGCAGACCCAAAATACAATTTGGGAAAGTTAAGGGATATGGGGGAAAAGGCAAGGGGAAATGCAAGCATGCTGAGATCCAACATTGCAGCAGGCGCAAAGGGAAGCATGCTGCAAGTAAGCCAAACAGAGGTGTTCATGGCTGCAAGAGTTGGCGAAAAGCTGATTGAAAGAATCTCCAAGCAATTGCCAGAAGAAACACAGATAGGCCTTGAACTGGTTGAAGACCTTGTGCAGGAAAATCTGGGGGGAGAACAATGACCGAACAGCCAAAAATGGCAAAAATAAAGAAAATCGCGCAGGAAACGCCGAGCATAATGAGCTTTTACCTAGACTTTGAAATGAAGGCAAAGCCAGGGCAGTTTGCAATGGTCTGGCTGCCAGGCATTGACGAGAAGCCATTTACCCTGACAGTGCAGGGAAAGGAATGCGCAGTAACAGTGCAGTGCAAGGGAAAATTCACAAAGGCAATGTGCAATTTGAAGGAAGGAGGCCAAGTTGGGATTAGAGGCCCTTACGGAAACGGATTTGAAACAAAGGGGGTGAAGAAGGCAGCAATTGTAGCAGGAGGCTGCGGGGCAGCACCCATACTTTTGCTTGCAGAGGAATTGAAAAAGCAGGGCATTAAAACTGCGATAATCAATGGGGCAAGGACAGGGAATGAATGCCTGTTTGCAGACAGGCTTGGCAAAACAACCAAAAACTTATACATAACCACGGATGATGGCAGCCTTGGGGAAAAGGGATTTACAACAGGTGTTCTTGAAAGGATTTTGAAAAAGGAAAAGTTTGATGTTGTTTTCGGCTGCGGCCCAGAGATAATGCTTAAGAAAGTGTTTGAAATCTGCGAGAAGTTCAGGGTGCAGTGCCAATTGAACCTTGAGAGGTACATGCGGTGCGGTTTTGGCGTTTGCGGTTCTTGTGCCTTGGGAAAATGGCTTGTGTGCAAGGACGGCCCTGTTTTCACCAGCGAGCAATTGAGGGAAGTAAAGGAATTTGGCTCAAAAGCCCTTTTGAAATGCGGAAAATGCGTTTCAACCAAGGAATACTCGGAGTGGAGGCAGTAAAATGCCCAAGAGGGTGAAGCCAAGCGCACTTGCATTGAACAGGAGAATGAAGAGTGTTAAAGCAGCGGATTATGCTTACACTCCAAACGGGAAAAAGGTTTTAAGAGGAGTCGTAATTAAAGCCATGGGAATGCATGGAGAAGCATATGACCTATATGTTTTCAGGGGAAAAGATGTAAAAAAACTTGTTGTAAAAAAATACAGGCTGGGGAGTTTTCCAATAGGGAAAACCCAGAGCAGCATTGCAGGAAAGGAATATGATGTGTTTCAAATTCTTAAAAAAAAGGGATTTCATGTGCCACCAGAAATTAGGATGGTTGAAATCAAAGGTGAAAAGTATGTCGCATTAACTGATTTGGCAAAGTTTGGAAGTGTAAGGGCAGGCGCGTTTGCATGGGCAAAAACCATTGCCGAGAAATTCGGAATTAAAAAACAGGCAATTGAGGAAGTAAGGGAATATGTTGAAAGAGAAACAGGAGAGGCGAAAAAACTTGGCTTTGACCTAAACGATGCATGGGAATTCCTGATTGACACAAAGGGGAAAAAGATTTACGCATTTATAATTGACTTGGGGTTGGCAATCCCGTACAGGGGGGGATAAAGGTGGACTTTGTTTTGGAGAATGCACTGGTTTTCATTGGCTCAAAGCTGATACCAAAAAGCGTTCTCGTAAAGGAAGGGAAGATTGCAGCACTGGAACAAAGCGTTCACGCAGCAAAGAGAATTGACTGCAAGGGAAACATTCTCTTGCCAGGGCTTATTGATGCGCATGTGCATTTTAGAATTCCTGGCGGGGCGCAGAAGGAAGATTGGAGCACCGGAAGCGCAGCGGCACTGGCTGGAGGCGTTACCACTGTTATAGATATGCCGAACAACAATCCAAGCTGCACAACAAGGAAGGCACTGGCAGACAAGGAAAAGGTTGCAAAAGCAGACAGCAAATGCAATTTCGCTTTCCATTTTGGCGCAAGCAATGACAACATGAGGGAACTTGAGCAAGTTGATGGAATTGCCTCCTTCAAGGTTTTTCTGGGGGCAAGCACAGGAAATTTGCTTATAACAGACCCTGCTATTTTGAGGAAGGTTTTTTCAATTGCAAAGGAAAGGAACATTGCTGTTGTGGTTCACGCAGAGGATGAAGACATTATCAAGGAGAACACTGCAATGGCAAAGGAAAAGGGATGGAACCATGCAAAGTACCATTCAAAGATCAGGACATGCGAGGCAGAGACAAAGTCAATTGAAAAAGCGCTTGCCCTGCAGGATGAGATTGGAAACAAATTGCACATACTGCATATAAGCAGCGCGCAGGGCCTTGAGCTTGTGAAAGAGGCAAAGCAGAACAGGGAAGGAATTACCTGCGAGGCAACACCACACCACCTTTTCCTTACAGAGGAATCCACCGAAAATTTGGGGAACTTTGCAAAAATGAATCCCTCACTTAAAAGCAGGGAGGACGTTAATGCACTCTGGAAAGGGTTAAGGCAGGGAGCAATTGATTTGATTGCAACAGACCATGCACCGCACACCATTCAGGAAAAGGAAAAACCATACTGGGAGGCGCCAAGCGGCGTGCCAGGAATTGAAACAATGCTCCCGCTTTTGCTTGATGCTGTGAACAAGGAAAAGATTGAACTGAAAACCATTGTTGAGAAATGCTGCATTGCGCCTGCAAGGGTTTACGGCTTTGAAAGCAGGGGCGAAATCAAGGTTGGAAAGGACGCAGATTTAACTTTGATTGACTTGCAGAAAAAGAAAACAATTAAGAACGGGCAACTTCAAACAAAATGCAACTGGAGCCCTTTCGCCACATGGGAATTGCAGGGCAGCGTTGAAAGGGTTTTTGTAAGAGGGAGGCTTGACTGAAATGCCGAAAAGAAGAAAAGGTGGCAGGGGAAGGGGCTCAGATAAAAAAGTAATGAGGGAAAAAATTAAACAGGAAAGAAGGGAAAGAAAACAGCAAAAGCACAAAGCAAAGCCTTCAGGAATCTGTATAGGAATGAGTGAAGCTGGCAGGATGCTAGCAAGGGCCAAAGCTGCAGAAATAAGGGAAATGCAAAGGGTGCATTTAAGTAAAATTGGAACAGGCTGGTTTCCACAGGTAAGCAGAGAAGCATATAATCACCTAAAAAAGCTCGAGAATGCTTCTTCTAAAAACTATGCCTATGTTGTGGACAGAACAAGGTCAATAGCAGGAAAACAGGCTGTCTTTCAGGCAGAGTACTATGAAACTCCAAATGCAGCAGGTTTGCTTCTCTCAGAATTCAAAATAGATTTTGAAAGAAATGAAATTGTAAAACTCAAAAGCTATGGAGTAAGAAACCCAACTCGGTTTTAGGCTGTGACAAGATAAAGACATGGGATAGCTTTATAATTAATTCATAGAATCATACAAATAGAAAAAAGGAGGCTTGGCGATGGGTTCAAAGGAAAGGTTGTGCGAAGAGCTTTTTAAGATTGGGGCAGTGAAGTTTGGCAAGTTCACTTTGAAGAGCGGTCTTTTAAGCCCGATATACATTGACTTGAGGGTGCTTGTTTCATACCCCAACGCTTTGAGGGACGTGGCCTCAGAGCTTATAAAGATAACAAAACCAGTGCACTTTGACAGGATTGCAGGCATTCCCTATGCAGCAATACCAATTGCAACAGCTGTTTCGCTGCAGGCAAACTACCCAATGATATATCCAAGAAAAGAGCAGAAGGGCTATGGGACAATGAGGGCAATTGAAGGCAAGTTCAATGAGGGGGAAACAGTCCTCGTGTATGATGACCTGATTACAACAGGGGCAAGCAAGTTTGAGGCCATTGCCCCACTAGAGGAAGCCGGATTGAAGATAAAGGACCTAGTTGTGCTTGTTGACAGGGAGCAGGGCGGAAAAAAGGACGTTGAGGAAAAGGGCTACAAGCTGCACAGCGTTTTCACCATAAGCGAGATGCTGGACATTCTGCTCAAGGAAAAAAAGATTGAAAAAGAACAGTTTGACTCAATAAAAGAATACTTCAAAGACCCGGAAGGCTGGAGCGAAAAAAACAAGGAAGCATAAGGTGAGAAATGGAACAGCAGGGAATAGGAAAAAGGGTTAACTGGAAAAACAACTAGGGCAAGGAGGCATGAAAAATGGGAAAAATAATTGAGGCAGACAAGAGCATTATACCTGCATGCGATGTGGCAACACTGAAAGAACTGGAGGAATTGGTAAAAGCAACTGCCAAAGTAAAGGGAGTTGGCGCTTACAAGGTTGGGTTTGTGCTCGGCCTGGGATTTGGGCTTGAAAATGTTGTAAAGGCTGTGAGGAAGCACAGCAACAAGCCAATAATTTACGACCACCAGAAGGCAGGCACAGACATTCCTGAAATGGGGCAAGGCTTTGCAGCAGTGTGCAAGCAGGCAGGCGTTGACGCAGTTATTTTCTTCCCGCAGGCAGGCCCTGCCACAGAAAAGGCCTGGATTGAGGCAGCACAGGCAGCAGGGCTTGGGGTAATTGTAGGGGGGGAAATGACCCACCCAAACTACTTGAAAGGAGACAACGGCTTCATTGACGATGCCGCACCAAAAAGAATGTATGCAACTGCAATTGATGCAGGAGTAACTGATTTCGTTGTCCCTGGAAACAAGCCTGAGAAAATTGTCGAATACAAGGAATTCTTTGAATCAAAGGGCATAGAGCCTGTTTTATACAGCCCAGGGCTTGTAGCACAGGGCGGCGAACTAACCGAGAGCGCAAAGGCAGCAGGAAAGAGATGGCATGCAATTGTAGGCAGGGGCATATACAAGGCAGAGGACAGGGGAAAGGCAGCAGCTGAATTATCAAGCAAGCTCTAAACCCGGCAAAACCTTAAATACTGATTTGCCCTTCTTTTATCCGAGAGAGCATGAAGGCAGATGGCGAGCAATACAGCCAGGTGATGAAGGCAAGGGCTTTTGACATTGAGGCAAACAGGATGGTTTGCCTCCTCAACCTTATTGACGCAATAGAGCTCGGCGTTTTTCCGCTTGACAGGGTTGAGCTAACAAATTTAGGCAACAGCAGGAAAATCGTGACAGTTATTGACATAACAAAAACAATGCTTGGGGAAAACGAGGTAGGCATCTTCAAAGAGGTTGCAGAAAAGCTGCTTTTAAAAGAGGGAAAAAAAGTAAGGGTTAGGCCTGTTGAAAAGCCCGAGAGCCTTGGATTCATCAAACGAAAGCTTGAGGGAGAAACACTTTCAGAGAGCGAGATAAAGGCCATTGTAAGGGACATTGGCGACAACAAGCTCAGCGAGGTGGAAGTGGCAGCATTTGTAGTCGGGGTATACATACACGGCTACAATTTGGAGGAAACAGCTGCAATGACAAAGGCTCTGACAGAGGACGGGAAGCAGCTCAAGCTTGAGAAAGGCCCTGTTCTTGACAAGCACTGCATTGGCGGAACAAACGGAAGGACAACAATGGTTGTTGTGCCCATAATTGCGGCAGCAGGCTACTACATACCAAAGACAAGCAGCAGGAGCATTACATCGGCAGCAGGGACAGCTGACGTAATGGAGGTTCTTGCAAACGTGTGCCTTCCATTAAGCGATATAAAGAAAATAACAGAAAAGGTTGGGGGTGTAATCGCCTGGGGCGGTGCCCTGGACCTTGCGCCGGTGGATGACGAAATAATAAGGGTTGAGCACCCTTTTAGCCTTGACCCGGTTGGCCAGATAATTGCAAGCGTTATGGCAAAAAAGGCAAGCGTTGGAAGCAAGTACGTTGTTGTTGATTTGCCTGTAGGCCCGAACGTGAAAATAAAAACAAGGGATAAGGCAGAGGGCATGGCAAAAAAAATAATTCAGGTTGGAAAAAAGCTTGGCATAAAGGTTGAA
>JAFGDB010000070.1 GCA_016932355.1 Candidatus Iainarchaeum sp.
ATTCGGCGAAAGCGCGCTTTACGTAATGTTCTTCTGGAGCGGAATAATTGGTTCAGTGGTGCAGCAAACCCTGATAATCCCTGATTTGCAGGACTGCGTTGACGACCAGGAAGGCTACTATCTGCACATGTTTGCTCCAACAAGGGCACCGGAAGAAAACACAAGCCCCAACCAGCAGGCAAGCGAAAAGGCAGGCGACATAATAAAGAATGTAACAGACTTTGTCACAGGGAAAAGCGGGCAGGCAGAGCAGGGCCAAAGCAAGAGCTTTTACGAGCAGGCAAAGGACCAGATTGCACTCAAGGCAAAGGAGCTGAGCGACAAGGCAAAAACCTCAACCATACTGCAGGCAAGCGTTGAAACAATGGGCCAGACAGACGGAATACTGTTCTTTGAAGAGCTGTTCTTCTTCTGGTTCAAGGGAAGGGCACAGGCAGCAGCTTATGACAAGGAAACAAAAACATTCTACAGGGACACAAGGAATGACATTAACTTGCTTGTTGACAACGAGGCAGGCAAGATAAGCATTGCCTCGCCAGGCAAGCCAATGGAGGATGTTATAACAAGCCCAGACCATGTAAGGCTTGCAAACCCAAGCTCTGACAATGCATCGCTTGAAATTCCGCAGAGGATTGGGCAGGTTGAGCTTCCAAATGCCGGGCCAAATGCAAATGCAGAAATGTTTTCGCTTGACACCCAGGGCAACCTAACAGTGCACCCAATAGTGCTTGACTGCATCAAAAGGAATGTGGAGCAGCAGACAGGCGTTCCGCTATTAACAAACAAGGTAACTGACGCTTTTGGTGCGGTTGAGGCAATAGTTACAACCTCGCACCCGAGGATAGAATACAACATTGCTGAAAGGTCAATAACTGCAACTGGAACCCCCAGGGAGATTGTTTATGGGGCGAGCGCAAGGGCAGTTGTCTACGTTAACAGGAAAACTGTTTTAAGCAACAGCCATGACCTGAATGTGGGTCTCTTCCAGTCAATACAGTTTGAGAACGGCATAATTGTGTACAAGCCTGAAACAAACGAGCTTTTGATATGGCTGCGCTACCACAAGGACAGCATTCTTGAGCAGGGCGATGCGGCAGGGCTTAAGGCAACCCCCACAACATATGTGAACCCTGAAACCCTCTGCCCTGAGCCAGCCATAGACCTTGAGGCAATTCCAAACCTTGAGGCAGGCCAGGCAAGCATTATAACCGAAAGGGTTGACAACTTCAATGCAGCAATGGAGAAAATGGGGCCATTCCAGATGTTTGACACGGAAAAGCACAGGTTTATCTTTTACAGCATCAAGAAAACCCCTGACTGCAACCCGTCTGCCCCTGACTGCTGCGAAAACAGGGTTAAGATAATTGACAAGGAAACAGGCGAGGTAATAGACGAGCCGATGATAGGAAACATAGAGAAAACGCCAACAGGGGTAAAGTTCACAACAATGGGTGAGGACGGCCAGCCAAACCAGCACACGCTTGACTTCAGCGCTGAAAACGGCATTCCAAAGGTAAGCTACAATGGAATGCCTGCTGAAACCCTTCTGAGCGCGAGAGGCCCAAACGGCTCATTCTGGTACGACCCTGAAACAGGAAGGTGGTACCCTGAGAATGCACAGCTCATACCATTGTCTGAGGCATTCAGGCAGGGATTTGACGCAAGGCACAGGGACGACTGCAGTGTAAGCACTACAGGGGGAGGCAACAGCATGAGCGTCCAGTTTGGGGCAGCGGCAGACATGCCCTTCAACCTGCCTTCACTGCCTGAACAGCCTGTTGCAATGCTCCTGTTCGTTGTTTCAATGCTTGCAGTGATTGTTGCCAGCAGGGTTGAGATTGAGAAAAGGCTGAGGCGCTGAAAAAGCCGCTTTGCCCTGAATTTTTTCAATTGGAAGCCTGAATTTGTTTTTGGAAAAAGGCAGAAATTTTGGGCTGCAAAGGAAATCCAAAAGCTGCTGCATGAAAATTAAAAAAAGGGTTTTAAAAACTGGTTGAAAAAGAAATGCAATAACTTGGATTGGCTGCAGAAATTAAAAAAAGGTGTTTTGGGTTGGCTGAAAAGAACCTGGAGATGCTTCTTTTCCTGGCAGGGCTTGGGGCAGTGCAGCACGAAATCAGGGTTTCAACAGCAGAGGCTGCAGCAGCAATGGGAATTTCCCAGCAGACTGCCTCAAGGAAGCTAAGGCAGCTTGCAGCAGACTCAATTATTGAGCTGAAGGCAACGCCAAGCGGGTGCATTGTAAGAATTTCAGGCAGGGGAAGCAGCCAGCTCAGGGAACTGCATTCAGGACTGCAGAAAATCTTTTCAGGAAAGCAGGGGAAAAAGCTTTCAGGCAGGGTCAAGATTGGGCTGGGCGAGGGCAAATACTATGTTGCAAGAAAGCAGTACCTTGAGCAGTTCAAAAGGATTCTTGGGTTTAAACCTTTTTTTGGAACATTGAACCTTGTGGTTGACGCAAGCGAGTTAAGGGCATTCCTTGCAGGAATGCAGCCAACCCAAATAAAGGGCTTTGAGACAACGGAGAGGAGCTTTGGCCAAATAAAGGCATTCAAAATCAGTGTTGAGGGAAAGGAAAAGGCTGCAGTAATTTTCCCTGAGAGAAGCGTCCACCCTGAAACAGAGATAGAGGTAATTGCACCAATTAACCTGAGGAAAAAATTCAGATTGAAAGAGGGAAGCAAGGCAATCCTTGAAAGGGCCTAGCCATGCCCATAAAATAGCGATTTTGAATAGGCAACTGCCAGCTGTAAAAGCCAGTTATCTTTTCTAATGCTTTGCCTTAATGTAAAAAGGCTGGCCCTTGATAACGCCTTTTTTAACAGCTGCCTGCCTGTACTCCTTTAATGCTGCGTGAACCCGCTCCCTGAATTCAAGCCAGGCTTTATCCACAGCCTGGTTGTAAATTTTAACATGCTCGCCTTTGTTGTCAGACCTCAACTCCCCTGAATCAGCTTTTGCCCTTAATTGATCCTTGGCAGCATTTAAATTGCGCTCAAACTGGGCGTAAAGGGACTGAAAATGCTGCTGAATGCCCTGGCCTTGCCCTGGCGTTCTGAGCGCTGCTGCCCCTCCCATAATCGCTTTCTCACTCTTGGCAGCAAACCGCCCTGGCTGGTTAAGCACCCTTCCTTCATCAGTCTTTTCAACCTTTCCGAGTTTGGA
>JAFGDB010000071.1 GCA_016932355.1 Candidatus Iainarchaeum sp.
AATTTATTCATTTATTATATTAAATGAGAGGCAATATTAAAGGTTTGCGGTTTTTCAAAATGGGGCAATGGGGAATTGCAGTAGAGCCAGTGCAGAAAGAGGTAAATGAAGAAATACGGCATATTGATTTTAGGTTTAAGTTTGCAAAGGGAAATTCAGCTTAGAAGAAAAAAAAGCAGTTGGATACCCTTGTGAAAGGCAAAAAGAAAAAAAGGGGGCAGGCGAATTAATGAACGCAAAAATTGTTTTGGTAAGGCCATTGTACGAGGAGAATGTGGGTTATATTGCAAGGCTTGCTGCAAACTTTGAATGCAGGGAAATTGCCCTAGTGAAGCCTGAGTGCAATTGGAAGAGTGGATTGGCAAAGAGCAGGGCAATGCACGGCAAGCACTTGCTATTGAAAGCAAAGAAGTTTGATTCACTGGAAAAGGCTTTGGAAGATTGCGCTTACAGCGCTGCAACAACAGCTCTTTTGGGCAAGGGCAAGAAGCTGAACAGGAACTCCATTAGTGCAAAAGAGCTTGGGAAAAGGTTTGCGAAGAGCAAGGGAATGCTTGGGTTGGTTTTTGGCTCAGAGCCAAACGGCCTGCTGAATGAGGAAATTGAAAAATGCGATTTTGTGGTTAGCATTGAGGCAAGCAGGAAGTACAAGACCTTGAACATTGGGCATGCTGCAGCTGTTTTGCTGCATGAGCTCTTTAATGCAAAGAAAGGGGGCAAGGGAATTGAGGGAGAAGCAAAGGCATCTGAGAAAAGGCTTTTGGAGAGAAAGTTCAAGCAGGTTCTGGAGAGCTTGCCTGGAATTGACAACAGGAAAGCGGTTTTTGCTTCTTTCAGGGCATTGTTGAGCAGAAGCCTCCTTACTGGAAAGGAGGCAAAGTCCCTGGTTGCGTTTTTGGGTGAGGCAGGGAAGGGATTAGGCAAGGGAAAAAGAAATTAATTGCCTGGAAAAGGGAAAAATGCTTTTGGGAAAGAATTAATAAGGCAGGAAATGGAATTCTTTTAAGGTTGTGAAAAAAATGGCGATGAGAAAGGCATATGTCAGGGAAATGAAGCATGTCTGGAAGGCAATGAGGAAGAACCCAAAGCTCAGGTGGGCATATGCAAGGATGGCAATGGGCAGGGATGAGAGAAGGGCCCTCAACTTCTACAGCGCAAAGCTTGGAATTCCCGCAGAAAATGTAAGGTCTGCCTATGCCAGGATGCGCAACACAATGGGCAGGAAGCAGGCAGTCCAGCAGACAGTTGCAATGCTGAAGGAAATTGACGAGATTGCAGAAGCCCTGAACCTGCATTCAACGCCCTGGCTCAGGGAAAACCTCAAGCACAGGAAGCCAGAGGACGTTTTGCAGGACTTGCAGCAGCAGGCCCAGCAGCAGGGCCTGGCTGCATAAAGCAGATTTTGCAATTGCAGTGAAATGCATTTAAACAGCCAGGCCATATAAACCTACTTTGGCTATAGGTGCGGGGAAGGGGTTGAAAGAGAAAAAAGTTTTATTGCGATTCTTCGCTTCCAAGGCCTGAGGCTACAGTAGGCAGGCCAAAGGTCGGGTTGTCAAAGAAGGAGTACCATGCTGAACCCTCTGTATAATCTCCATATAGCCCGAGATTGTTTGGTGCGCCTGATAGTTCAGCGGTTTGGCAGTAGAAGGTTTCAACAACGTTTCCAGAGGTGTCCCACCAAGTGTAGTAGCAGTAGTCGCTGTTGTCCTCGTAATGGGCTTCAAACCTGTACCAAGTGTTATTGGACAGTGTTGCTCCGTAAGGAGGGCTGCATTTGCTGCTTCCAGCATCCCCCATGCCATAAGCCTTGACAGCACTCCCGTTTTCGTAAAGGCCCCCGCCGCAAATATGGGAAGTGCCATAATCTATATTGTAGGTGTTGGCGCCATCAGGTGTTCCGGACAAGTCAAAGTTTGCCCTAACCCAAACAGAGTAATTAAAGTCTGCTTTGCTTCCAAGGGAACTTGATGGCCTTGCAGAAGTGGCTGTGGAACTGCTCATTGAATAAGAGCCAAACCTGTAAACATCAGAATTCAAGTCCAAGCTCCAACCGCACTTTCTCCCACCCTCAAAATCACAAACCTGGGTTCTCGCAGCGTTGCCTGTTGGCGGAGAGCCGGCACCAGAGTTATTGTAATACAGGTAATAAGTGGTGTCCCTGTCGCTTTGCCCCTGGCTGATAGGATTGTTCAGGAAAAAGAAGCAGTTTCCATCGGTTGAAGAGGAACTGCCATCGCAAACCCTGTCCAGCTCAACACCAGTATTTTCGTCAACAATTCTAACATCACTCAAATCAGACTTCACATCCAAAGAAGAAAAGTCAATCCCTGCAACCTGAATGGTTGTGCCCCTGTTCATATCCTGGTTAGGCAGCTGGATTGCCCTCCTGTTCGCCCAGCTGGTGTTCCACCACTCAGCACTGCCCTGCTCTTCTCCCCCAGAGTAATAGCTCCAGCCCAGCAAAACATTAAGGTCACCACCGCCCATTAATCCAAGGGGCTGCGGCAGCAAAGAGTACATTACGTTGTAATCCTGTCCAACTACCCTGCCGCCTCCATAGCCTAAAACGTAGTCGATTGAGATTTTAATCCATGTTCCATTGCTGCAATGCTCATTTACACTGTCCCCATCAACATCCCCACCATAACCCTCCTCATAGCAAGTGTTATTGTAGACACACTTGCTGCTTTCACTACAACAAGCGGCATCACTGCTGTTTGTATCACATACCCCTGCATCACAAGCCCTTGTCTTTTTGTACTCGCCAGAATCATCACCACAGCACTGTGAAACATCCCCGCCAAGATCCCAATAGCCTGCACCCTTGCACTCACTGCAAGTGTTTTCCTCAGTATCCGCACCATATGTTGTGGAAGTGCAAGTATCCAGCCCAGGGCAGGAATCACCAGAATCAGCAGGATAGTATTCAACAAAATAACAGCTGTCCGTTCCAGTTCCACACGTTCCCTCACAGTAATCAGTCCCGCTGGCCCCGCCTGCAGTGCTAAACTGCCCGCTTGAACACCCTGCACCTGTTCCACCAGTACACGCTTCAGTATAACTAGGGTCATCGCCATAGGAATCGCTTGCTTCTGCCTCAAAATCATTGCAGTCATAACCTTGGGTTGAATAAGATGCCCCAACGTTAAAGTATTCTGTTAAGGCCGTTGCGAGAGTGCAAGTGTCATCATACTGGTTTCCAGTACACGCGCCTCCTGAACAAGTAGTGTAGTCAAAGCATTGCCCAAATAGTAAAGGGAAATTTCCCCCATCTGAGTCAGTTGAATCCTTTGTAGTGCAGTCTTCTTGTTGCCAGCTTCCAGAAGAACAGGTTTCTACAATGTTCCCATAGCATTGTTTTTGGCCTGAACTATAACAAGTTCCATCGTGAGCACAACTGCTTGAAGCACAACACCATTTCCCAGAGCCGTCAAAGTCGCTACTACAATTATCAGAATAGCACTCAGAATTAGACGAACAAGAGTGGTCATTTGGGTAATATGCTGTAACAGTAGTGCTATCGGTTTTAATCCCACCATTGTCAGAATCAGAATATATTTCGATTGTCTTCTGACCAGCTGTTGTCGCTTGTAAAGTCCAAATAGCCTCCCTGTCAGTATACACAGGGATATCACCTATGCTAATATTTGTATCAGAACCGGGGTAGTAAATTGTAGTGCCCTCTTTCTTTGTTATTCTCCATCCTTCCTTATCAACTCCCCCTGGAACAGTCAAGTTTAGCCAAGGAGAAGATACTATATAAGAACCAGGAGTAACTGTAGCAGTAACCTCAAAATTTTCATCAATAAGAACCGAAGATGAGCTCGGTTGCAAATCTACTGAATAAGAAGGAGTTGGATCTCCCCTAATTACATACCACGAAAAGCTAGCTTTCGGGGGGTCATATGACCCATCTATATCCTCTGCGTAAGCCTTTATTCTGTATTTTCCGGAACTTGGTGTGTTGATTATTATTTTTTCTACATTGTCATAAATAGACTCTGATTTCCACCCAAAATCATAACTATTTCCTGCCGAATCGAAGGGTTCTTTATCTAAATAGAGGTTAAGATTGTGCAATACAGCTGAGTAATCCCCATAGTTAGCGGGGGGCTCAACCCAAGTAAGAAGTATGACCAAACGGTTTACATCTTCTGGCAAAACAATATCTGTATAACGCCAATCATCATTGTAATTAAGAACGAAGGGTACAAGCCTACCCGATGTCCAACCATTTGCTATATTGTAGTCATAATCAGTTAAATATGAATCAACTTTACCTCTACCATAAATGCTTGGGGCACTAGCCTCGCCCCCATTGGGCATTGCACTAGCCATTAGAGAGGCTTTGAAAGTTGCAACTGCATCTTTGTAGGAAGACCAAATCTGCATTAATCCAGCTATAAGCCCGGTAACAATTGGTGCAGCCATACTCGTCCCACACCTTGGGGTATACCCATCAATTGTATTCCACTTTGGAGACCATATAGCACAACCAGGTGCCGCTATATCAGGTTTCACTCGACCATATTCCGTATCCCCTTGGCTACTTTTATACCAAATGTCATCAGTATTTCCATCAGTATAATTTGAAGCATACAAGGCCCCTATGGTAATCGCATTTTTTGAACAAGCTGGCTGTCTTATATGCCCTTGATTTGAGTCCAAGTCTCCTTCATTCCCTGCCGCTATTACATAGACCTGGTTTTCATAATAAGTTTTTGAATCCACTTCTCGGCTAAGAGCGTCGACTCCATTGCAGTCGGTTGAAAAATGCCCTAAGCTTATGTTAACCACATTGGCAGCTGGACTCTGTGCCATCCAGTTCATCGCGTCAATAAGGTCTGAGTCACTAAAACCAACATCAAGAACTCGGGCGATTTTAATATCTGTAACTCCTGGGGCCATTCCCATATATTTACCATCGGATGCTGTACCACGACCAAAAATAATGCCTGCGACATGGCTACCATGGCCCTTATCGTCCGGGCTGTCCATACAGTTTCCGTCAACATCAATGAAATCGTTACAATAACTATAGTCAGGTAGATCAAGATGTGCAGCTTCATACCCTGCATCTATTACACCCACTTTTGTACCTGTTCCATCATAAGAGTCGCCTATCATGTAGTCCCCGCTAATCTGCGGTACTCCCCTGTCAAGTGCTGCCCCCGGCTCAAGGCGGTCTTCTTCTAAACCATAAACAAAATCAAGACCTAATAGCTGTGGGATTATATTAAGAGGCGTTGAAGCACTGTACATCTTTAAAGTAGGGTAATACTTGTTTATTTGAATTCCCAAATCATGCAAATCTTCTCTAAATTCATTAGAATCTTCATCAAATAGATGAATAAAAATGTCTTTCTCTTCATATGGTTGCGTTTTGCTACTTTGCTCTATAGTCTTTTTGAGCACAATATCAAGTTTTTGAGCAGAGTTCGCATAACCTATCCACTTCACAAACGTTAAATCTTTAAGTTCACTGACTTTGTCAAATGGGATCTTTGCAGGGAGAGCATTATACGAATGCGAACCCCCAGTTATCTCAATGCCTAAGTTTCTTAGCATCTCTAATTTTGTCCAGGTGATTTTGCCTTCAACCATTATGAAGCCATATGTGTATTCTTTTCCAGTGTAAGAAGGTTCAGATGCTTCTTCAATCCTTGCCTGTAGCCTATCATCAACCTGTTTTGTTGGAGTAACACAACCACCCGAGGTAAAACATAGCTGGTATGGAAAATCGATAGGGGTGGGGTTTTCCAGTTCCTGCTGTTCTCTTACTGCGATTTCTTCAGGTGTTGAAGTTACAACTGTTCCTTCAACTGGAGGTGAAACAGGAGTTAATTCTTGAGCAAACCCACAAAAACTAATACTTATCAAGAAAAAGAGCAAAACCACTCCAAAAAAGACTTTTCCCTTTACCATACTTTTCAACTTGCCCTTTTATTATCCAACACCAAAAAACTTCAAAACACTCTGAATCCATTGACCTATAAACTCAAAAAATGCACTGAAAGCGTCTTTCTGTCGGCTATTTTGCTGGCTTCCGTTTTCTGGGTTTCCATTTACATCACTTGTGCTTGATTGCTGACTTGGCCTTCCTTCTTCAAAATATTTGACATCAATAACGTCACCAGTTTCAATATCAATATAAGCAAGCCTTGTTTCGCCCTTTATTGTTTCCTCTGTTTGAAGCTTTTGCGCAACCCAAACATAGTCTTTGCCTATCTTGTTTTCATCCCCTTCTTCAACATCACCTTTATAAGTCAGGTTAATATCAAACGGCTCTTTCAATCCTTGCTCTATTGCTATTTCAGAAGCTTCTTGATAATTTATATTGGGTTCATAAGGAGTTGTTGGTCCGCTATATTCTAAGATAGAGTAATCTGCCAGATAAACTTGGACCTCCACCAATAGAGGGGACTCTCCAAATAAGTAATTATACTTTAAAGTAAGAATGTTATTATCAACACTCTCATCTTCAAACGTAAACCTGTCTTCAAAATAATTCTCACCAACCAAAGACTGGATATACTCTTTTGCCTTCAGTTTGCCCTCATCAATAACTTCGCCAGTAACAGCTGCTGCGCCTGGTGACGTTGCAGAATACCCAACGCCAACCCTTTCACCGGTTTCAATATCAATTGCGAGATATAATACAGCCCCGCCTCTGCATTCAACAAACCACCTATCATAAGTTTTTGCAGCAACATACGTTTTGTAAATTGTCACACACCCATTTTCCTTTGCAATGGAAACCGCTGTATCCTTATCAATATTGCACTGATATGCCTTAGATGGGCCATCATATTTTATAGTTCCATCCTTATATACCTCAACTTCAATTACCAAAGGTTCGTTGCATAGCTTGTAACCAAATCTTATTGTTGAACGCCATCCTACAGAATCCCTCGAAGACCCAATATAATAAATAAGTCTTTCCACATATCCATCACCAAGAAAATCCCTCAAATATTCTTCTGCTTCTTCAATCGCTGAATCTGAGGCAGGAGGAGCGCTTACTATACCCCCCTCATCTACTGGCGCAGATGCTAACACCGGGTCGACAGTTTCATTGGTTTCAGCAAAAACAAGCGAACTAACTAAAACCAAAGCAATTGGAAGAAATATAACCAAAACCTTATTTTTCATAAATTTTCATCCTCATATAGATTCTCTTTTTTGTTTAATTTACCTATTTCCTTTTTGTTAGGTTACCCTGCCTGTGCACTTGCCTGCACGCATTCTGTTCCTGTCCATTTCATGTTTTCCCTGCTTTCGCAAGCAGCTCTTGCAGCTTCATAGCTAACTATATTTTCTTCCTTTTGTAGCTCTTGTGCTCTTTTTGTTTCTATTTTTGCTTTCTTGTCAGCGCAGACCTGGCTGTTTGTTTCAACAACCTGCTGTCCGTTGCTCCAGTATACCAGGTTGTAGTATCCTGCCGTGTCCTTTACGCAGAATCTTGTGTAGCCAACGCTTGGCTCTTCCTCGAAGAAATGCGGGCTTTTTGCCGACAGGGAATCATAGTAAATTGTGCTTGCGTTTATGTCACCATTTGCAAGGTTGTTGTTCATGTTTGGGCCAGTAACAAGCGCTCCAACGACATTAACATCTGTTCCAAGGGCAACCATTCTCGTAACTGGACTGAATACCTTATATCCGATTGCTACTGCATAGTCTTGGCTTGCGTCTGCCTTGTATCCAAGCGCTACTGAACCATCATTGTGTGCATGGGTTTCTGTTCCGAGAGAAATGCTTCCTTTTCCCTCTGATAGCAAGGAGTGGGTTTGCCCATCTGTTTCAGTAATATACCCCATTGCTATTGCACCGTCACCGCTTGCTGTCAGGTTGGCTGTTCCACCCCCATTCGGGTAGGAGTTGCCTGCTGCAAAGCTCCCTTCACCGCTTGAGGTAATGTGGGCTGTTCCCTCAGAATCGTAAGCATAGCCGAAGGCCATTGAGCCTGGACCGCTTGCTGTAAGCGAAGTGCTTCCTGGCGTGGCAGTATAGCCTGCTGCTATTGAGCCAAGGCCTGAGGCAGTAGAGTAATAGCCCAGGGAAGTGCTGTAGTTTCCCGAAGCAGTGCTTGTTTTTGACTTGAGCTTTGAGAAGCCGAAAATGTTTCCGCCTTTGAGGAACAGGCTTCCGGCTATTCCCAGCTGGCTCATGTTGTTGTCAAAGCCTGCAACATTCAGGTCTCCATTGACGTAAGCATCTTCATCAACCCTGAACTCTCTCAAGGCGTACAGTTCCTCGCTTCCGTCTTGGATTCTTACAACTTCAGCGCCGTCAATGGAAAAGTTGATAAACTGCCCGGAATCAAACCAGATTCCAGTTGAATCATTAGTAGTAGAGGCAATGGATGGAGCTGCCTCAGCGCCCTCCCCAACAACAATGCCATTCTGCCCCAGCTCAATGTTTGCAGTGGCACCAGTATAGGGAACAAACTCAGTGGCAAAGCCTGCAGCATTAACATCCTCAATATCAACCTGGCCCTGGCCGCCCCTGAACTGCTGGGGCCCATCAACAAGCTCACCATTAACATAGAGGCACATGTAGTAATCCTGGTTGTAGTTCAGGTTCAGGTCGTACTGGCTTCCAAGCAACAAATTAAACAAGCTCTCCTGAATGGCATTGGAATAATTATGGTCAAAGAAAACACCACTAGAACAGGAGTTCTGGTCTCCAACCTTCACTCCAAGATCGCCAGTAGTCACACCCTCAACCTTTCCCTGCAAAGACATCATTGTAGGATGAGAATGATGCACTGGAGTGCTTTCTTCCGCACTCAAGGAAATTAAGCCAGTTACACCCCCCTCAACAGTCTCAGCCGGAGCAACAAAAAAAGAACCAGCCAACAAAAAAGCAGCAATTAAACCAATAACTAAGCTTGAAGCCATGAAATACCCCCACAAAATTTTCAAGCAGAGAAAACCCTGCCCCCAGTATAATACGCCAGCCAAAATTAATAACACTCACCAATTAGGAAAACAAACCAAAGCAAAAGAAAAAATTCGAGAAACCGAACCCCTTAATATATTCAATCATACCAAACCCAAGAAGGAAGCAACCCAATTCTTGAAAAGCGGACGCAGAAATACAAAGAAAACAAAACCAAGGAGATGAGAATAAATTCCAGCCTCGGCCTGTTCAACCTTTTCAGAAAAAAATGCAACAAGCCAACAATTCCAACCGAAGCCAACAGCAAAAGGTAAGCAACCACTAAAAACACAGGAGCCAAAACAACATAAGAAGGAACCATGTGAAAAAGAATTAATGAAATTCCAACAAACAAGGAAAGGCCAGCAAGCCACTCAAAAAAAGGAAACAAAAACACAAACAAAGGTCTGCCTAAAAAGCCCTCCCTGAAACTATTTGATTTAACAAAGCGTTCAATAACAAAAGAAATACAGCAAACATGAACATAAGCAACCAAAAGAAAAACCACAAACAACCACATGCCATTCCCTGACACCGCCCCCAACACGCCCCAAAAAGACAAAACAAAAGGCAGAAAAAGAACCATGTCAACCAAGAAAAAAACAAAAGAATCAGAAGGAAGAAAATACTCATTCACATAACAAGAAAAACCCATAAGATGGCAAGCATTCTGCAACACTAAAAACATGCTTACTAAAAGAAAACCAACAAAAAGATTCCTCCAGCCAGGCCTCAAAAAACCAAAAAACCAACTCATTCAAAACCTAAATAGGGCAACATTACTCCAATAAGAAAATTTTGGTACAACCAACACACAAAATAGCACAAAAATTAAATGCCCTGAATCAGCATTTACCGGCAAAATAACAAGGCATTTATAAACAAAACAGGATTTCTACACCACCTCCTCTTTCAAAAGGATTAAATATGTAAAAAGGCTTATTTTACCTGCTATGGAGAACAAGCATCTGGCAGGGCTTATTAAAAGGATGCAGTCCAGCTTCCAGAAAAGGGATTCTTTTGGGCTGAGGGAGCTTGGAAACGAAGCAATTGAAAAGGCTGCAATGCAGAACAGCAAGGAGATTGCAGGCATTGCGCTTGTGGCATACTGCCTGCACAAGCTGTACAGCAAGCAGCACATTGTAAGGCATGTGAAATGGCCCGCGGTGAGAAGCAGCATTGGGAAGAACATTGACAGGGCGCTTTCAGCACAGCAGTCAGGCAATGTGCAGGGCTTTGAGAAAAGCCTGGAAAACGTAATCAAGAGTATACAGTCAATTGACAGGGAGCTTGGCAACTACGCGCAGGGCCTGCTTGAAAAGGCAAGGGTGAAGTATGCAAGCAGCGCATACTCTCTTGGCCTTGGCCTAAACCAGAGCACGGACCTTACAGGCGCTGACAGGAAAGAGGTGCTGCGCTACATTGGGGCAACAAAGATGGCTGACAGGGAAGCTGTAACATTTGGCATAGGAGAAAGGCTGCAGAAGCTGAAGAAAGCCATAAGGGGAAAGTGACGGAAATGGAGCATGCTTTTGGCAAAGGAAGCATGGCAAAAACAGGGAAAAGTGAATTGCACAGGGCATGCTTTTGGCAAAGGGGGCATGGCAAGCACAGGGAAAAGTGAATTTTATGCAGTTTATTTTTGATGCGTCATCGCTGATTGCATTGGGGCAGACCTGCCTGCTTGAAATAGCAAAGGGCATTAAGGAGAAAACAGGCAGCGAGTTCTTCATCCCTGAAACAGTCTTTGAAGAGGTTGTGAAAAGGCCCTTGCACATAAAGAGGTTTGAGCTCAATGCAGTGAGGATAAAGAGGGCAATTGACTCAGGCGTGTTTGAGGTAAAGGGCCTGCAGAACAGGCATGGCTTTGATGAAATACAGGAGATTGCAAACAACTGCTTTTACAGCAAGGGCAAGCCAATAAGGCTCTTGCAGGGCGGCGAGATAGCTGCGCTGGCTCTTGCAAGGGAGACAGGCGCAAGGGGCTTTGTAATTGATGAAAGGACAACAAGGCTTTTGATTGAGGCCCCTGAAAAGCTCAGGCAGCTGCTGCAGAAGAGGAGGAACAAGGAAATTTCAGTGGACAGGGAGAAAGCAAAAATTATTTCATCAATGTTTTCAGGCCTTAACATTGTGAGGAGCGTTGAACTCATAGCGCTTGCCTTTGAGCAGAACATCCTGTCAGAGATTTTGCCAAAAGGCAGGCAGTCGCTTGAGGCTGCACTGTATGCTGCAAAGTACAGCGGATGCGCTGTAAGCAGCGGGGAAATTGACTTTTTTCTGCGGGGCCAAAAATGAAGATTGAAAATTGCACTGAAGAGGATTTGCCTGAAATAATTTCACTAATCAATCAGGAATTCCCATATGTTTCAATCAGCATTGAAAAGATAAGGAAAAAAATCGCGGATGGGAAAATTTCCTTATTCAAGGCAGTGGAAGGGAAAAGGCTTCTTGGATTCATTGAGGCAGAGTTCCTTGAGGAGGGGATTGCAAGGATAAACGGCGTAACAGTAAAGCCAGGTGAAAGAAACCAGGGGATTGCAACAGCGCTGGTTGAGCACACCCTGGAATTTTTGAAAAAGAGGCAGGTTAAGAGAATAATACTTCTTGTAAAGCAGGGCAATGAAGAGGCAAAAAGCATTTACAGGCAGAAGGGATTCAAGTTCATTGGGCTTTACCACAGGGAAATAGACCAGGCTGTTGTGGAGGAAATGGAGCTTGACCTGAGCGGGGAAGAGGAAAAGCCAAGCTATGTCAGCTAGCCCTTTTTCAAGCAATTTTGCCATTCAGGAAATTTGGAAGCCGGAAATTGCTAGCCCTTTTTCAAGTGCTTCCGCATTCTGGGAAATTTGGAAATTAGGCCAGAATTGCAGGCTAGCCCTTTTTCAAATACTTCTGCCTCATCCTGAAGATGAATTCGCGGGAAAAGCCCCTCCAGTTTGTCAAAAAGCGCCACAGCAGGTTTTTGTTGAACAGGTACTTCCACTTTATCTTAATCTGACCCCTGGAGTAATTGCACTTCCTGTACTCCTCAATTATTTCGGGGAGAATTTCCCTGTATTCCTCCTTGCTCATGTCAGGGTTCAAATGGGGAAGCCTCTCGCTTCCGATTGCAGCCTCAAGGTCATCCCAGTTCATGTCCTCGCTCACAAGGCCCCTCTTCAAAGCATAGTCCCATATCCCTGAAGCAGGCAGTGGCGTGAGCTTGAAGAACATGGCATTCTTTATTACTGGGGAGCGCACAAGCTCAAAGGTCTTGTAAATGTCCTCCTTTTTTTCTCCAGGCGTTCCAAAAATAAAGCTGCCGTCAACAAGGAAGCCGTACTTGTCGCAGAGCTTCAATGCCCTGTAATGGTCCTTTACTGAAACGCTGCCCTTCTTCAAATAGTTCAGGATGCGCTCGCTGCCGCTTTCAAAGCCAAAGTTTATGTACTTTACATTCATCCTCTTGAGGTTTTTGCACATTTCACCATTGATGAGGTTTGTTCTCCCAAAGACATGGAATTCAACCCTGTCGGTAATGCCCTCCTCCTTCATCAAATCAGCAATCCTTGCAACCCTCTTGTTGTTCACAACAAACAGGTCATCCATTATCCTGAGCATGTCAATCTTGTAGTTGTCAAGAATTTCCTTCATCTCTGCAACAACATATTCAGGGGAGAAGAAGCGCATTGTGTGCTGCCAGAATCCTGTTTGCGAGCAGAAAACGCACTTGTACATGCAACCGCGAGTTGTGAGAATGCTTGTGCCGATTGAAAGCTTGTCATAGGTGTGCCTTGCAGGCTTTAAGTAAAACCTCTTCATTGGCAGGAGGTCCCTTGCAGGGAAAGGGATTTTGTCCAAGGGCTGGATGTTTTCCCTTCTCGCTGTTTGCTTGACCTTTCCAGAGTCATGGTATGCAAGGCTCTTAATCTTTGAAAGGCCCTTTGCTGGGAAGGTCCCCTCCTTTTCGTAAAGGTCAAACAAATCGCACAAGGCCTCTTCGCCCTCACCGATAATGCCAACGTCAAATTCCTTAGGCATCTTGTGCGGCAATGCAGTTACATGAAAGCCGCCTGTGAGGATTGGCAGGCCAAGCTCCTGCTTCACCTGCTTTGCAAGCGCCCAGGCCTTCATGAAATCCTGGGTTGTGCAGCTAATGCCAACCACATCAGGCTTTTCCCTTTTTATGCCTTCAAAAAGCTTTTCCTTGTCAATGATTGCAGTGTTGTCAAAATTCCTGTACTTGCGAAGGTAGCTTGCAAGATACCCAAGGCCAAGGGGGGGCAGTGCCTCAACAGTGTCAACGCTTACCAGAGCCAGCTTCATCTGAAAAACCTAAATTATTTTTAACAGGGCTTCTTATTAAAGCATTTCTTTTTCGATAAATGACCTAAGTGAAGTGATTTTGGGGCGGTGCAGCCCGGCTTCAAAGCTTGTTGACCAAAAGCCGTATCCAGATGCGTGGTCGCCAAAATTTCCAACTGCCTTCATGCCGTGGTCTGAAAGGATGAGCATCTTGTGTTGCTTTGCAGCTGCCCTGCCTGCAAGCTCATCCAGGTCATTGTAAATCAAACGCATTTTGGCCTTGTTGCCAAAGCTCACATGGCCGATTACGTCAGCTGCATTGAAGTAATAGAAAAGCAGGTCAAAATCCTTTTCAAGGTCCTGGAGAAAGCGCTGCTTTATCCCCCTGTGGTATTCAAGAATTGGCCTGTCAAATTCCTCCACTGAAATTTCCTTGCTGAAGAATTTTTTAAGCTGGCTCCTTTCAAGAAGGTGCTGCTCTTTTGAATAGGCAAAGCCAGGCACATCAACAACAATGCGCTTTGGAAACTTTGCCAGGAATGTCTGCTCCGGCTTGAGGGAGAAGTTCCACATTTCCCTGTCACCCAATGCAAGAATTTCCTTCTCCAGGTTTTTGCCTGCAAGGAAGCTGCTCCACAGGACAACAGTCCTTGGTTCTGAGAAACCTGAAATGTCAGTCTTTCCAAAATGCGCCTGCATGAGGTTTTTGCAGTTAAAGGCCTGCGCATATTCCGGGTCAAGGGCATCAATGCCGATTATTATAGCCATAAGCACAAAATATGCGGTTGAAAAAATTTTTATTACAATGCAAAGCCTAAGCAAACAAGCTGCAAAGGGTGTAAAGGCCGAGCAGGAGTGTTGCAATGCCAACCACAAGAGTCAGCTTGCCAAGGCTGATTCTCCTTACTGCAAAGGTTGAAAACGGAACTGAGAGGACAGCCCCAAGCGCAAGGTATGGCGCAATGCTCCAGTCAACAGCCGTTCCCAGAAGGAAATATACAGAAATTCCAACCAGGCAGGTGAAGCTTTCAGCAAGCGAGGTTATTGCAACGCTGGCCTTGCTCTTCACCCCTGAAAGGATTTGCCCGGATGTAACCAGGGGCCCGTAGCCGCCTCCTGAAAGGCCCTTGTTGAAGGCAGCAACAACACCAAGGCCAACTATTTTATTCCAGCTGAATTTGGGCTTTGCCCTGTACCTTGAAAGTATGATAACGCCCATTGCTGAAACAATGAGGCCGATGAAAAGCTTAAGGTAGAATTTTGGAAGGCTTATTGCAACAAAGACTGCAACAACCGCACCCAAAAAACTGCAGATGGCAAGCACCATTGCAATCTTTGAATCAAACGACTTTGGGATGTAGCCAAGCCTTCCAAGCCTTTTCCTCATGTAATGCTCTTTGTCATTGCTGAAATCAAACTGCACATTGCCGGCCCTGTGGTGCATGAATGCAGCAAGCGCGCCTGTTATAAGCTCTGAAAGCAGGATTGCCGGGACAACCGCAAGAGGGTTAAAGCCCATCAAAAGCAATAAAGGGGCAAGGGTTGTGCCATAGCCCATGCCAAGGCTTGAATCAATGAACTCGCAGAAAAAAGCAAGCACAACAAGCAAAAGCAGGTCAATCAAGGTTAGGCCCCACAAGCAGTTATTATGCCGCCTGCAACAGTGTCAAGCCCCTTTTCAAGGACAAAACGCCCTGTTTCAGGAATATCGTTAAAGTCATCAAACACAACAGGCTTGTCTGCCTTAATCACAACTTCGCCAACCTCTGTTTCATTCAACTGTTCAGCATTTTCTCCAAGCAGCTCAAGCGAGCTGCTGTTGTAGCGCTTCCTAATGCTACTTACAACGCACCCAATGCGCTGGGTTGCTAACCTCAGGGAAAGCCTTTCATTCAGCTTCACAGGCTGCTTGGCCATCCAGAAAAGGTTTGCTTGGAACTCATTGCCAACAGAAGGCTTTGAATTCTCAGAGCATACAACATTCCCCCTGTCAATGAATAGCGGGTCATTTGTAGTAATTCCAATTGACTGGCCTGCAAAGGCCTGCTTAACACCAGGCTTTAGGAAAATTTCAATGCCCTTGACAGTTGTTTCAGTGCCGTTTGGGAGAAGCAGTATTTTTTCCCCAACAGAAATTGAACCGCTTTCAACCCTTCCAGCTACAATCCTCTTGCCCCCAATGTGGTAAACGTCCTGCACAGGCATTCTCAGTGCGGAGCTGGCCTCCCTTTTCTTTACCTGGAAAGAGTCAAGGGATTCAAGAACTGTCTTGCCCTTGAACCAAGGCATGCTCTTGCTTCTTTTTGCTATGTTGTCCCCTTCTCTTGCACTTATTGGAATTGTGAATTCAGGCTTTACCTTGATTTTGTCCAAGAATTTGTGCATTTCTTCCTTGACCTGCTCAAACCTGCCCTGCTTGTATTCAACAAGGTCCATCTTGTTCAAAACAACAATTACCTGCTTCATGCCCAAAAGGCTCAGGATGTAGGCATGCCTTTTGGTCTGCTCCTGGATGCCCTCATTTGCATCAACGATGAGAATTGCAGCCTCGGCCAGGCTCGCGCCTGTAACCATGTTCTTTATGAACTCCTTGTGGCCAGGTGCATCAATTATGACATAATTCCTCTTGCCTGTCTTGAAAAATGTCTGCGTGGTGTCAATTGTAATTGCCTGGTCGCGCTCTTCCTCCAGGCTGTCCATGAGGAAGCCAAACTCCAAAGGCCTGCCCATTGCCTCGCAGGTTTTTTTAAGCTCTTCAATCTTGCCCTGGGGCAGGCTGCCTGTGTCAAAGAAAAGCCTCCCAATCAGCGTGCTCTTCCCATGGTCAACATGGCCAACAATCACGATCTTCATGTTCTCCTTTTCTGATTCCTTTTTACCCTTCATAAAACCACACAGCCAAAGTTCCCCCTGCCCCCTTTTCCACGTGCCCAAATTTTAAAAACAAATTCACATGTAGCCAAGGTGCCTAAGCTTCTGCATCATGTAGGCCTGCTCCTTGTCCTGCGCCCTGCCGCTCCTCTCAGCTATCTTTGTTGTGCGAAGCTCCTCAACAATCTTCTCAACAGTGTCAGCATTGCTTTCAATCGGGTTGCAGCAGGTTTCACATCCAATGCTCCTGTACCTTTTCCCGTCCTTTGCAAAGTAAAGCG
>JAFGDB010000072.1 GCA_016932355.1 Candidatus Iainarchaeum sp.
CGCCCTTTATTGCTTCCTCGCAGCTCGGGGCATTGCAGAAGTGGGCAAGGATAAGCTTCTTGGATTCCAAAGCATTCTTGAAATCTGCCCAGGATTTCACTTCCAAAGTGTTCTTTTTCAGGAACTGCCCTGCGTTGCTGAATAGGCCTGCTTGCATGTCCTTGAGAAGTGCTTCAGCCTTTTTTGCAAGCTGGCCCTCCTTCACAATGAGCTTCTTTCCGCTGTCCCTCCTGACCAGAACAGCCTGCTTCTTTGCAATGTCCTTTGGGCCAACCTCAACCCTGAGCGGGATTCCCTTGAGTTCCCACTCGTTGAACTTCCAGCCAGCGCTGTATCCATCCCTGTCGTCAAGGATTGGGCTGAATTTGGAAAGCTTTTTGGAGAGGCGTTTTGCCTTCTTCAAAACCTTTTCCCTGGTTTTGTCAAAAATTATGGGCACAATGACAATCTTGTTTGCAGCAACGTTCGGCGGCAAAACCAGGCCCTTGTTGTCTGCGTGCACCATCACCAATGCGCCAATCAGCCTTGTGGAAAAGCCCCAGCTGTTCTGCCAGGGAAGCTGCTTCTGGCCCTTCTCATCAAGGTATGAAATTCCGAAGACCTTTGCAAAGCCCTGCCCCAGATTATGGGAAGTGCCCATCTGCAATGCCTTTCCGTCCGGCATCAGCGCTTCAATTGTAAATGTCCTTTTTGCTCCTGCAAACCTTTCTGACTCTGTTTTCTCTCCAGGGATTACCGGAATTGCAAGCAGCTCTTCGCAGAGCTTTTTGTACTCATCAAGGTAGGCCAGAGCCTCCTTTTCACATTCTTGCTCTGTTGTGTAAACGCAGTGGCCCTCCTGCCATAGGAATTCCCTTGTCCTCAAAAAAAGCTTGCATTGTTTTACCTCCCACCTCAGGACATTGCACCACTGGTTCAGGCGCAGTGGCAAGTCCCTCCAGGAGCGAATCCACTTTGCATAGCTGTCGTATATTATTGTTTCAGAGGTCGGCCTTATCGCAACCTTTTCCTCTGCATCCTGCTTGCCCTCCTCTACCCAGGCAAGCTCTGGCTCAAAGCCTGCTGCGTGCTCTGCCTCCTTTTCAAAAAAGCTTTTCGGAATCAAAAGCGGGAAGTAAGCGTTTTTCACCCCGTGCATTTCAATTGCTTTGTTGAAAAAACCCTGGATTTTTTCCCATATCTGGTATGCAGCTGGCCTTACAATCATGAAGCCGCGAACAGGGGCATAGTCAGCAAGCTCTGCGCGAAGCACTATTTGGTTGTACCACTCGCTGAAATCCTGCTCCTTTTTTACAGTGATTCCCTGCTGCTTTTCAACCTCAGGCATTTCATGCACCTACTTCTCAATAATATACAGGTTTTCTGTTTTTATTGCTGTGCCTTCCTTCTTTTTCTGTAATTTTTTTGAGTCAAAATCCACCAGGCCGCGGGCAAAAACATGCCCATTGCAGCTCAGTTCCACAACCTCTTTTTCCCTGAAATCGCCTTTTACAGCGGTGATTCCGTTTGAAAGAAGGCTCTTCCTTTTAAGCAAGGCATCCATTGCCCCCTTGTCAACCTCAATTCTGCCCTTTGGCTGGCTGAAGAAAACCCACTTTGCCTTGCTGGCAAGGGCCTTTTTTGGGAGGAACAGTGTTCCAATGTCCTCGCCTGCAAGGATTTTCTGCAAAACATTTTCAGCCCTTCCGTCGGCAATGACAACAGCGCAGCCTGAAGCAGCTGCAATCTTCGCTGCCTCAATCTTGGATTTCATGCCGCCAACAGATGTTTCACTGCCTCTCCCCCCAGCGGTTTTTTCTATTTCTCTGGTGATTTCTGCTACAATTGGAATTCTTTCAGCCTTTTTGTCCCTCCTTGGGTTTGCAGTGTAAAGCCCGCCAATGTCAGAAAGAATTACAAGAAGCTGGGCATCAAGCTTGCTTGCAACCAAGGCTGAAAGCTTGTCGTTGTCGCCAAAGCTTCTGTCAATCTCGTTGATTGAAACAACATCGTTCTCGTTCACTATTGGAATTACATCCAATTCCAGGAGAAGGTTGAATGCATTCCTCAGGTTCAGGTAAGTTTGCCTTCTGCTGAAGGCATCATAGGTAAGCAGGATTTGGGCAATCTTCTGGCTGAACTTTCCAAAGGCCTTTGCATAGGAGAACATCAGCCTGTTCTGCCCAACGGCAAAGCTTGCCTGCCTCATTGCAACATCCCTGGGTGGCTTTTCAAGGCCGATTTCCCTGAAGCCAGAGCCGATTGCACCGCTTGAAACAATTATTACCTCCTTCCCTTGCTTCTTCAACTGCATTACCTGCCCTGCAATACCAGAAACAAAGATCTGGTCAACAAGGCCCTGCTCATTGGTCAGGGCGTTTGTGCCAATCTTTACAACAATTCTTTTTGCGCTGCCAAGGCTTTCCCTGCCCATTTCTACTCGCGCTCCAGAAAGTGCTTGAAGTCAGATTTAAGTTTCCTTACCTGGCCATTGCCGGCAATCATGTACTTGTAAGAGCACAATTCACAAAGGCCCATTGGGCCGCGGGCATGCAATTTTTGGTTGCTTATGCCAATCTCCATCCCAAGGCCAAACTGGTTCCCGTCAGTAAAGCGCGTGCTTGCATTGCTGTAAACGCATGCTGCATCAACCTGCCTCATGAACTTTTCAATGCTCTCCTTGTTTTGGGAGAGGATTGCCTCGCTGTGCATTGTGCCATGCCTGTTTATGTGCGAGATTGCCTCTTCAATGTTCTTAACTGTTTTGACTGCAAGGATTAAATCAAGGAATTCTGTTTTCCAGTCATCCCCTGTTGCAGCCTTTACACCCTTGAAATTGCTTTTTTCAAGGATTTCCTTTGCCCTTTTATCCGCCCTTAACTCAACCTTGTTCTCCTGCAGGGCCTTTGCAGCAAGCGGGAGGAATTTTTCAGAAACTTTTTCATGGACGAGGAGTGTTTCAATTGCATTGCATGTTCCAGGTCTCTGGCACTTTGCGTTTACAACTATTGCAACAGCCTTTTCCAAATCTGCGCTTTCATCAACAAAGCAGTGGCAGTTGCCAGCACCTGTTTCAATTACTGGCACTGTTGCATTCTGCACAACAAAGCTAATCAGGCTTGAGCCGCCCCTTGGGATTATCAGGTCAATGAGACCGTGCGCCCTTAACATTTCCCCAACAAGGCCGCGGTCAGTTGAGTGTATTGCCTGAATGCAGTCCTTTGGCAGGCCAGCCTTTTCCAGTGCAGCCCTAAGGGAATCCGCAATTGCAATATTGCTGTTGATTGCATCGCTGCCGCCCCTCAGGATAACTGCATTCCCTGACTTTAGGCACAGGGCAGAGGCATCAACAGTTATGTTTGGCCTGCTTTCAAACACAATGCCAACAACGCCGAATGGAACGCGAACTTTCCTTATCAAAAGCCCGTCCTTTTGCTTCCATTCTTCAAGGGTTTCAGAAACAGGGTCATTTAATGCAATGACCTCCTCAAGCTCTGAGGCAATCTTTTCAATCCTGGCCTTGTCCAGCGCAAGCCTGTCAATCAAGGCAGGCTTCATCCCCTTTTTTCTAGCAGCATCCAAATCCTTTTTGTTTGCTGCAGCTATTTTTCCTGCATCCTTTTTCAGGTGCGCTGCCATTTCCCACAAAGCCCTGTTCTTTTGCCCTGTTGGTGCAATGCCGAGCCGGGCTGCTGCCTTTCTTGCACGCAGCGCAATGCCCTGGATTGTTTCCTCCACCAAAACCCACCTGGAAAATTACTTGCTCAAAACAACTTCACAAAAAACCCAAAAGATACCTGCCCAGCCATTAACAAAAACCAAAAAAATCACTTGTCCTATGCCCATCCAAACCCAAAAATCACTTGCTCAGTTCCCTGCTTTTGTTTGCTGCGGCATCAATTGCAGAGCTTAACGCGTCCTTGGCTGCTTTCTGCTGCAGCTTTTTCAGGCCTGCCTCTGTTGTGCCGCCAGGCGAGGCAACCGATTCAATTAGCTTGGATGCATCCATGCTTTGCAGGAGCTTTGCAGTGCCAAGCATTGTCTGGGCTACAAGCTCCAAAGCAGCCTGCTTTTCCAGGCCGTTTTTCTCTGCTGCCCTTGCAAGCTCTTGCGCAAAAAAGGCAAAGAACGCAGGACCAGAGCCTGACAGGGCTGTTACAGCGTCAAGCTGCTCTTCCTTTACCTCTCCAATCATGCCAGCTGGGGAAAAAATTTCTGAAACAAGGCTTTTGTCCTTGGCTGAAACAGTCCTGCCAACAGCATAGGCTCCGGCCATTGCCTGCACCATGCAGGCAATGTTTGGCATTACCCTTACAATTCTTGACTTGGGGAGCTGCTTTTCAAAGAAAGAAATTTTGAGGCCTGCGGCAATTGAAACAACAAGCTTGCCCTCAGCGCTGTTTTTGATTTCACCCAAAAGCTGCTGCATGTCCTGCGGCTTTACTGCAAGCAGCAGGATGTCTGCCTTCAAGGCAGCCTCTGCAGCAGAGCCTGCAACCAAAACATTGAAATTGCCCTTAACAAGCTCAACCCTTTCAGGGCTCTTGTCAAACACGACCAGGCCCTGTTCAGAAAACTTTTCAGACTGGAGCATTGCGTAAAGCAGGGCATAGCCCATCCTTCCGGCACCGAACAGGGCAATCATTATTCAGCCTCCCTGAAAATTTCCGCAATCATGCCAGCAAGCGCAATCATTTTACTGCCCCCTGATGCCGGCAAGCAAGCGCAATCACTCAAGCTCGCCCCTGTCCTTTGATGTCTGCAGCCTGTGCCTTCTCTTGCTCTCCCTTAAAAAGTCGGCGAGCTTTGCAAGCGTGTCCTTGTTCCACTTCTTCTTCATCCTGTAGTCGTGCAGCCTGCTTATCGGAGGCCTTTCCCTTTCAACGATTTCCTTCTCGTTCAGGAAATACTGCCTTTCTTCACCCTCCTTCTCAGGCTCTCTTATCTCAGGAAACCTGTAGACAGTGCAGAACTCCTGCAGGAACTCCTGCCTCTGCTGCTTTCCAAGCCTTGAGGCAACAACCTGCATTATGCCAAAGGCCATCCTGCCCAATGCAACTGTTTCCTGGTTCCTGTGAACACGCTCATCCAGGTCAACCTGGGCCATTGCATTAAGGCCAAATTTCCTTGAAATGTCAATTAACAAGCCTGTTTCAACGCCATAGCCTACAAAGAATGGCACTCTTTCAAGGACTTTCCTCTTTCCGGCATATTCGCCGCTCAAGGGCTGGATGAAGCCAGTCAGCTCAGGAAAGTAGAGGTTGAAAATCGGCCTGATGCAGATCTCTGTTGTTCGGCCTCCGCCGTATGAGACAATCTTGTCACCAAACTTCAATGGCCGCCTGTAAAAGCCCTTTACATAGCCGAGCTCCCTGTCTTGGAGCATTGGCCCAACAAGGCCGTAAACGAATTTTGGGTGGATGTTCTCAATGTCTGCGTCAATCCAGCAGATTATGTCACCGCGCAGGGTGTGCAGGCTTTTCCACAGGTTTTCCCCCTTGCCATAGAAAGCGCCGAACTCGCGCAGGTGCTTTTCGCTTGTTATTACCCTTGCGCCTGCCTTTTCAGCCAATTCCACTGTCCTGTCAGTGCTTCCAGAGTCAATTATTGCTATTTCGTCAATCAGGTGCTTTTTCTCGTAAAGGCTTTTTCTGATTGTACTTACAACGTTTGCAACATTCTTCTCCTCGTTCAAAGTGGGAATGCCAACGCTTATTTTCCTGTCCTGCTGGTGCTTTAGCTCAATCAGCGCATCCACGTCCTCAAATTTGCTGTTGTGGAAGGTGTGTGAATTAAACCAGCCAAGCGCGCTTGTTTCATATGCTTTGCTGCTCTTCCCTGAAGCACTTGGTGCCTTTTTTGCCATCGCAATTCACCTAATAATAATGCCCGAAACTATTTAATGTTTCTGGAATGGGAGGTAGGAGATTTGAACTCCTGCCACAAGCTCCCCGAGCTTGGATCCTGGACCAGACTAGACTAACCCCCCAAAAGCTTTTTTTCTTTGGGAAAAAAACCTTGGAAAACCGCAAAAGAAAGCATTAAATCTGGGCATACCTAAGAATTTGAAGAAATTTTCACGGACGAGGAAGTAATTCACTGTCCATAAAACAATCAGTATAAATGGGGGGGATTAAGGGTTAAAAAGCTTACTTTTTTGCTGCTTTCCAGAGCATTCTGAACGCGCCGAGATAGATTTTTGCAAGCGCTTTATCCATTATTCTTATCACTATCGGGCTTTCCCTCCAGAATAGGATAAACACCTTGTCTCCCTGGATTATCCAGAAGTTGGGGCTGAAAAGCTTTTTGTCAATGAACTTTGCATTCCACAATGGCATGGTTTTTGCCATTTCCCTCACGCCTGGAACATCAGGGTGCAAGGCCTCAACCTTAATGCCAAGCTTTTCCCTTGCCTTCGTGAATTTTGGATAATAGTATTTTAAGTAGACTCTTGCTGGATTGTTTCCGCCGTAAATATATATTTTTGTCTTCTCCCTGAGAAATCCCTCGAAAACACCCTTTGTGGATTTTAAGCCCTTGAAAATTTCAATGGTTAGCTCTTCTTCTCTCTTCTTTTTCTTCAGCTCAGGCAAGAGGCTTTCAACAAGCTCTTCTTTTTCCTTTATCAGGGCTTTGAAAGAGCCAAGCCCTGTTGCCCTGAAAGATTTAATTCCTTCAAGGACAGAAAAGCTTGCAAGGCCCTTCTCCTGCAGCGAATTCAGGGCATCATAGCAGCTTCTCCTGTGGATGCCTGTTCTCTTTGAAACAGCCCCAACACCAGGTTCTTTAAGAGCCAGAAGCGCCAGATAAACCCTTGTCTCCTTTTCGCTCAGGCCAAGCTTTTGCAATCCCTCAAACAAGTCCATGTGATTAAAGAACAGACAAAGTTCTTTTAAATGTGGGGGAAAAATCCCCCCACAAGCAATATTAACGCCGGAAGCAGCAATTACTTTAAAGAGAATACTTTCTGAGGTGGGAGTGGTGGATAAGAGAATTGCATTAGGAATAGCTTTAGTTATAGCATTAGCAGTTGTAAGCTTAGCATTTGTTGCTATGCAGAAGCAACCAAAAAGCAACACAATTAACCTTGCAATAGGCATAGTGCCACACAGTGTGCTTGTTCTTATTGCAGATGAAAAAGGATATTTTGCTGAGGAAAGCTTGAATGTGGTAATGCACGAGTTTAGCACTGGAAAGATGGCTCTTGATTCAATGCTTGCCGGCGGCACAGACATGGCAACTACTGCTGACTTCCCAATTGCATTGGCAGGCTTGGCTGAACAGGATTTTTACGTTGTTGCTTCAATGGGCCAGGGAGATGACATCAAGGTTATTGCAAGAAAGGATAGTGGCATAAATTCTATTTCAGATTTGAAAGGAAAAAGGATTGCCACAAAGAAGGGGGGTGGCGGAGAGCTGTTTATGTTGAAGCTCTTTTCACAAGAAGGAATTGACTTGGATTCTGTAAGTGTTATTTATTTGGACCCGCCTGAGATGCCTGCCGCCATAGCAAGGAACGACATTGACTCCTACGTTATTTGGGAGCCACACATAGCAAATGGCGAAAAGGAGATGGGAGAGAACGCAATTGTCTTCTCTCCGAAGGGAATTTACGGCGAAACCTGGAATATTGCTGCAAGAAAGGATTTTGCTGAAAGGAACCCTGAAAAGGTAAAGGGCTTTCTTAGGGCGCTATTGAAGGCAGATGAATTCTTCAGGGAAAACAGGGAAGCAGGCCTGGAGATTGCAGCAAGGCACAGCGGCGCAAGCCTTGATACTGCTAAGGCAGTGCTGGACGAGTTTGAAATAGGAGTCAGTTTGGATAATGTTTTGAAAGAGCAGGTGCTTGAAGCAGCAGAATTTGCAGTTGAACAGGGCATTGTAAAAGAAAGGGAAATCCCGAGCTTTGGCGGAATTTTCAACACGGCTTTCTTGGAAGAGATTAAGCCTGAGTCAGTGGAAACCGAGTAAAAGTGAACCCGATGAAAAGCAGGCTGCAGAAACCAATAGCCTTGGCACTGGCCTTTGCATTTTTTGCTTTGTTGTGGGGCTTTGTTGCCAATGCCTGGTTTGCAAACAGTTTCCTGTTTCCAGGGCCCACCTTGGTTCTTGAAGCTTTTGTTGAGATGCTTGAAAGCGGCGAGCTTTTTGCGGATTTGAGCGCAAGCGCTTCAAGATTGTTTGTTGGCTTTTTGCTTGGAACATCATTGGGAATAGTTGTTGCAATCTTCACTGCAAAAGTGGAAATTTTCAATGACTCTGTCGGGCAATTGCTGCATTTCTCCAGGTTCATTCCGCCGCTTGCCCTGGTTCCGCTTGCTGTGCTCTGGCTTGGAATCGGCGAACAATCAAAAGTCGGACTTATTATGTGGGCTGCTTTTTTTCCAGTTTGGCTTAATACCATAGCTGGCGTAAGAAACATTGAGAGAAAGCACCTGCTTGCAGCAAAGAATCTGGGAGCAGGCAACTTGAGAATGCTTAAAGAGGTTGTCTTGCCTTCATCAGCGCCGTTTATTGTCAGCGGGTCAAGAATAGGGCTTGGCTTTGGATTCTCTGTCTTGATAGCAGCGGAAATGGCAGGGGCATTCTCTGGGTTGGGATTCAGGATCGCGTTATTGCATGATGTTTTCAGGATAGACAAGATGATTGCAGATATTATTGTACTGGGCCTGCTTGGCTTGGCTGCTGATAGGCTTTTGGTCTTCTCTTCCAAAAAGCTTTTGCCCTGGCTTGAAAAGGAGGATGCAAAATGAACGACATTAAGGTTGAAAACCTGACAGTCAGTTATTCAGGGAAAGCTGCTGTAAAGGGTGTAACCTTTTCTGTCAAGCCAAACGAATTCCTTTGCCTTCTTGGGCCAAGCGGCTGTGGCAAGACAACGATTTTGAATTCCATTGCCGGCTTTATAAGGCCTGCAAGCGGTCGGGTAATGGTGAACAAATGGCTTGTTGAAGGCCTTTCCCAAGAAGTTGGCATTGTTTTCCAGGAGCACAACCTTTTTCCCTGGAAAACGGTTGCAGAAAATGTTGGGTTTGGCCCAAAAATGAACAAGGTTGAAAGAACCGAAATGGAAAGCATTGTGGAAGAATTCCTGCAACTTGTGAGCCTGAAGGGCTTTGGAAACAGTTACCCGAAAGAATTGAGCGGGGGAATGCAGCAGAGGGTTGGCATTGCAAGGGCATTGGCAAACAACCCAAAGGCACTGCTGTTGGATGAGCCCTTCGGCAGTCTGGATGCACAAACAAGAATCCAGATGCAGGAGCTGCTGCTCTCAGTATGGGAAAAAAAACAAAAAACCGTTGTCTTTGTTACACACGACATAGACGAAGCAATACTGCTTGCTGATAGGATAATTGTTTTAACAAAGTCGCCAGGGCAAGTAAAGCAGGAGATAAAGATAGGTCTGCCAAGGCCAAGAAGCTACAACATTACTCTAACAAAGGGATTTACTGAAATCAAAAGGAAAATATTAGAACTACTCAAATAAGCGCTTTGGGGTTAGGTTACAGTGCCCGAATAATAAGTTCACAACGTCATTGCCCTCAAATCCAAAAGCTCTTCTAAGTCTCTTACTTTTTTTGGATGGTTAAATCCAATGTAAACTCTGAATCTTTCCACATCTTCTTTTAGGATTGTAAGTCTATAGCTTATACACTTTTTGTAGCGGTATGGGCCATTGAAACTAGTGTTTTCTATGCCAAATTTCTTTAACATTTCTTGGGCTTGTTTCAAGCCGTTGGGATTAACTGAATTTACTGAAATGCGAAAATCTCGCAAATCAACATAGGCTTCATCATCAAAGAATGCCCTTAGCCATTCTCTAATAATTGGTTTTTCTGCTTTGAGGATTTCATCACATACAAACCATTCTCTGGACTTCCCGGCGCCAAGGCATTTAAGTCGTTGGTAAATCCATTTAGCCTTTAAACCAACTTCATGTTCTTTTGTCTTATAGGCCTTTCTGCCATAAACTTTGTATACATCATCTGAAAAACTATTAATCAAAGATGGCTCTGTGTTACAAAAGGAAACCCCGTATTGCATTCTAGTCATGTTTTTCCTTGGAGGGCTTGACTTATTTAAATATCTTTTGCCCAAGAAAGAAAAGATGCAGCCATCTCCACAAACATGTGCGACAATTCTTGCCTCCGCTTCGCTAATCGGCACTCCCATCATTCTCCCAGGGCCCATACAAAGATTC
>JAFGDB010000073.1 GCA_016932355.1 Candidatus Iainarchaeum sp.
AGAAAGAAGGAAAAAAGAAATAAAAAGAAGGGCAAAAGCAATAAGAAAGGGCAGGAAACGCAACAAGCCAAAAAAATAGGGAATAGCCAATCTCTCAGCAGCAAAAGCCAAAATATTTAAACCAATTAAACAGTATTCATACCGATTAAATTGGCAAAAAAAACAACCAGTGGAATGCTGCTCCTTGCAGCGCTCATGCTTGCAATCCCAGGCAATTACGCCGCAACATACTACGTTGACGTGGACAGCATCGGAGGCCAGTGCTCTGACACCAACCGAGGGACAATAACACAGCCATGGTGCACTTCAATCAAAGGCTTTACCAGCGCAAGGCCAGGGGACACAGTTTACTTCAGGGAAGGAATATACAGAAGCGACAAATCAATAGGAATAGACAGTGACACATATTTTCCAAAAGGGGCAGGGGAAAACAGCAGAATAACCTATTCTGGCTACCCTGGAGAAACAGCGGTAATAACCTGCCTGCACAGAGTAAGCAACTGGAAACAGTACAACGAGAACATATACTACATTGACCTGAACCTGACAGAATTCACAACCACCTACCCAGGAAGAATATCACACCTGTCACAGGACGGCGTGCCTTTGCGGCTTATGACTGAAGAAAGTGAAAATGGCTTTGTAGAGCAAATAACAGGTCCAGGCCAGTGGGTAAAAAACACAGATTTGAATAAGCTGTACGCCTGGCCAAAATACGGCGGAAACATTGACAATTATTCAATGGAACTATGCCAGTTCCCAAGAGGCGGGGAAGACACTATTTACATTGTCAGCAGCAGAGGCAAAGACCCGCAAACCCTCCAGGAATACCCTGAAGCAGACTACCTGACCTTTCAAAACCTGACAATTGAAGGAGGCCGCTATCCAATAGTAATTGAAACAGACCACATAGAGTTGAAGAATTGTGTGCTAAGGAACAGCTGGAACAGCGCAGTGAAGGCAGCTTCAGGGCCAGGGCCAAGCGATAGCGAGAATTTTGACCACAACAACCCATACCCTGCAAACGACCCAAGTGTTTACGACCCAGAACATGTCCTGGTTGAAAACTGCGAAATGTACAATTTTGGCGGCGGAGGCGTAAGCGTAGGCGGCGGCGACTATTGGATTGTGAGGAACAACAGAATACACGACAATGTTCCTGAGGTCAACCAGCATGGGCTAAACGGAATACTCTTCAAAAACAACAGCAGGGGGTCAATAGCCGAGAAAAACATATTTTACAATCTTGATACAAACCACATTGGCGTTATCAACTTAGGCGGGGCAAGTTATGATGGGATTTACAACGAGGGGGAAGACATTATAGTGAGAAACAACATACTGTACAATGTGAAGGGGCTTGCTGCTTTTACTTTTGAAGCATGCGAAAACTGCAGCGTTTACAATAACTTGGCCTATAACTCTTCTTTTTCAAGGGCACTGGTTCTATTTCGCCTAAGCAACTACCACGAACCCACTTTCAAGAACAGGAACTCAAAAGTAAAAAACAACATTTTCTACAACAACGAGGTTGAAGGCAGTGATACAGGCGGGGCAGACCTGCAGTACTACATAGCCCTAGGAAGCTCTGAAAACCTTGAGAGCAGCAACAACATAATTGACGGCTCAAAAAAATACTACCTTGGCAGCGGAAGCTTCAAGAGTTTAAGTGAAATCCAAGCAGAGGGCTATGAAACAAATTCAATAACAGAACACCCAGCTTTTGTGAATTTAAGCGGCGGAAATTATAGGTTAAGGGAAGGCAGCCCAGGAATAGACCAAGGAATCTGCTTGGCAGGAAAAGTAGAGGATGACTTTGAGGGATATCCCAGGCCCTCAGAAGGGTGCGACATCGGGCCATACGAGTTCTGCCAGGAAACAAACAACGGAGTGGAAATCTGCGACTCTTTGGATAACGACTGCGACGGCGAGACAGATGAGGGAAACATTTGCACAGAATGCGGCAACGGGGAAATTGATTCAGGGGAGAACTGCTCAACATGCCCAGCAGACGTGCAATGCGCACAAGAAGAACAATGCTGCTCAGGAACATGCACAACACCAGCATGCAACACAGATACAGAATGCGGAACAGGACAAACATGCACAAATGCAGGAACATGCAATGCAGCATGCACAACACCAACACAAGGATGCAGCACAAGCGCAGACTGCCAAGCAGGAGAAGAGTGCTGTTCAGGGCAATGCTGCTCTACAGGCCAAGAATGCTGCCAAGGAACATGCTGCACAGCAGGACAGCAATGCTGCAACGGAACATGCACAACACCAGCATGCAGCTCTCAAACAGAATGCAACGATTCAGACCAATGCACAGAGGACAGGTGTTCAAACGCAGGAAGCTGCAACGCAGCATGCACCCACACGCCAATAACAGGATGCGGGCAACAGCCACAAACAATTGTGCACTACGAAAACGAAGTGGAAATAGGAAAAACACAAACAATAACAGTAAGCAGGGGACAAGAGCAATTGCAGGAATTCACCGCACTCCTAGAATACCCAAACAAAACAAAAATAACACTCATAGCAGCAAACGCAAAAATAACAATCCCAATAAACCAAGAAGGAACATACAACGCAACTGTTAGAGTAGGAGAATTTGAACAAAACATAACATTCCAAGGAAAAACCACAGGAAACGGGCAACAGCCAGAACCAGGGGAAACAGACCAAACCCCAATAATAGCAGGCCTGGCAATACTGATAATAATTGGTGCAGCAATAGGCCTCAAAAAAATGCAGGACTAAAGAAACAGCCAAAGCAAATTATTTATAGTAATAAGGCCTACTAATTGTTTAATATGCCAGTGGAAGAGGACGCATACAAGTATGCAATAAAGAACGCTGCCCTTCATTCAGGGAAGGCAGGCGTAGGGCCAGTAATTGGAAAGTTAAAGGCCCTGCACCCAAAGTTGAACATTCCGAAATTGACACAGATTGCTGTTGTGGCAGTGCAGAAAGTAAACTCAATGGAAAAGGCAGGGATAGAGAAGGAATTCGCGAAATTTGAAAAGCAGGGCTATGAGCTAAAGCCAAAGGAAAAAACAGAGGCCCTTCCCCCCCTTGAATGGGCTGCAAGGGAAAAGGTTGTAACAAGGTATGCCCCAAACCCAAATGGCCCTTTTCACCTGGGAAACGCAAGGGCAGCAATTATAAGCGATGAGTTTGCAAAAAAGCACAGGGGCAAAATGCTTCTCAGATTTGATGACACAGACCCCAAGGTGAAAAAGCCGATTGAGAACGCAGAAGCCCTCTTTAAAGAGGATTTGCAGTGGCTGGGCTGCAAAATAGAGGAAACATATTTTGCATCAGACAGGCTTGAGCTCTACTACAAGTACATGAAGGAGGCAATCAGGAGGGAAGCAGCCTATGTATGCACATGCCCGGTGGAGGAATGGAGGGAAAAAACAAAGGCAAAAAAGCCATGCGAGTGCAGGAATTTGGGGAGAAGGGAGCATGCCAAGAGATTTGAAAAAATGCTGAAAAATGAGTTCAAAGAGGGGCAAGCAGTCCTCAGAATTAAGACAGATTTGGAGCACAAGGACCCGAGTGTGCGTGACTGGTGGGCAGCAAAAGTGGTTGACAAGCCAGAGCACCCAAACCAAAAGGCAAAGGGAAAGCATGTCTGGCCCTCTTACAACTTTGCTTCTGCCATAGATGACCATGCACTTGGGGTTAGTTTGATTGTGCGGGGCCAGGAACACGAGCAGAACAAGACAAAGCAGGAATTCCTTTACAAGTGCTTTAAGTGGAAGTACCCACACTGTTTCCACTTTGGAAGAATCAGCCTGCAGGGAATTGTGCTAAGCACAAGCAGGATAAAGGAAGGCATTGAAAAAGGGCTTTACACAGGGTGGGATGACCCAAGGCTTGGCACGATAAGGGCATTCAGGAGGCGGGGCTTCAAGGCAGCTGTGCTGAGGCAGGCAATCCTTGACCTTGGCGTTAACACAAACGATGCAGGCATACAGTGGGCAAAGCTCATTGATTTGAATAAGAAGCTGATTGAGCCACTGAGCGAAAGGCTTTCATTCATTGCAGAGCCAATGGTTCTGGAGGTGCACATGGCACCAAACGGAATGAACAAGCTTGTTGTTGACAAAAAGCAGTTTGAAAATTTCAAGGAAGGGGAGGTTGTAAGGCTGAGGCAGCTCTTTAACGTGAAAATCAACAAGATTGACCCGCTGCAGGTTTTTGCTGAATTTATTGGAGAGGGCAAAATAAACAAGCCAATTGTGAACTGGTTCAAGCAGGGCAAGGACATTGAAATAGTGATGGATGACGCAGGCAAGGTTCTTGGATTAGCAGATGAAAGGATTGAGGAAAGGAAAGAAGGGCAGTATGTCCAGCTTGATGGCTTAGGTTTCTGCATTGTTGATGAAAAGCAAGAGGGCAAGGTCTTGCTCAGGTTTGCGCACAAATAGGCAATTATTTAAAGCCCTGAAGCTCCAATTATCCTATGGCCAAGCAAAAGGAAAGATGGGGGGCATACATAAAGCTGAATGGCCCAGATGCAAACCGTTATCCAAACAGCACTTTTCTGGACTACGAAGTGAGGCTTGGAAGGGCAGGGCAGAAGCTGGAGAAGAACGAGGTTTTTGCCTCAAGCCCTGCAATCAGCAAAAGGGTTGGGGAAATAAACGGAAAATGGAAATTGGATGGAAAGGTGTTTACAGGATACATTTACCTTAGCATAAGGGCTGGCGAGAAAATAGCCAGTATAGGGTCTTACCATCCAGTTTCCAAAAAATCAAAAATACCAGAAGCATTGAGAAATTCGCTAAGAGGCTTGGGTTTTGCAAGCAGGGTTGAATTAAGGGTTTTGAAGGATTTGCAGAAAAGGTTTCCAGGATACTTGTTACGTCATCCAATGGGCTCAACAGAGCTAAGAAAAGCTCAATTTAAAAAAAGGGGCACAGAACTTTCAGGAAAACCAGTTCCAATCCAGGCAGAAATCCAAAGAATAGCAGACTATCTTGGAGAAGAAGGCATGAGAAGAAGGGAAGGGGAAGAAGGAGTAAAAAGGCTGCTTGCAGCAAGAAGGAAGATAGCGGAAAAAAGGCAAGTGATAGGAAGAAGGCCAAGAAAATAGAAGGCAACGAAGGTTGAAAGAAATTATGCAATAGTAAGGATGGAACAATATGGCAGCGACGCTGAGGCAAAGAAAGCAAAGGTTCAGCAAAAAGAAGGGCATTGAGAGCTTGCCGCATTTCAGCAGCAAAGGGCCAAAGGGCAAAGTGATTTACCGCAACCCGGCTGCAAAGCCTGTTCCAAGGCCTGCTGCAGGAAAGCAAAAAAGGCAGTTTTCAATGGAAAACGTGCAATGGATAAGCATTGGCAAGAAAATAGTGAGCGGCGGCTATGGGTCAGTTCACCTGGCAAGGGTGAAATTCAGGGGAAAAAAGCCGCAGGCAGCGGTAATCAAAAAATTCTTTAAACGAAAATATGCAAACATTGAAAACGAAAAAATAAGAAGGCTTAACCAAAGCAAAGTACCCCACCCCAAAATGGAATTTGTCAGCATAGGGGAAACAGACTACATTATAATGGAGCCATTCATCAAAAAGTCCAGGGGCAGGAGCAGATACAGCAAATTCCTAAAAAGAAAGTATGACCTAATAGGCAGCCTTGACCTACGCAGGGAGAAAGACATCAAGGCATTCAAGCAGGTTTTAGCGGTTGTGGAAGAGCTCTCCATGGCAGGGCTTAGGGTCAGGGCAATGAAGGATGAAGAAGGCAATGCAAGGATAGATGCTTTCAACATAATTAGGCTGGAAAAAGGGGGGGCAAGGGTTTTTGTACAGGACCTTGACAGTGTGGAAGCCGGCCATATGGGAACCAGGTCAGCCTTCAATGCAACAGCAGAAGCAATTTTAAAAGTGGCAGCGCAAAAAAAGACTGCAGAGCAAGAAATTAAAAGGTTCTTGAGCGAAAATGGCCTAATGTAAGGCAGCATGGGAAAGGAGGCTGAAACCGGGGTTTTGCCATCCTAATTAGCTTTTTAAACATTCCCAAAGGCAATTATTTTAAGAAAAAAACCTTTTTTCCCGCAGTAAAAAAGCTTTGGGGAAAAGTGTGGCAAAAGCCACAAAAATCTTTTTTCTGCCTATGACAAATGAGGCCCTTTTTTGGGGCTGAGGAGGTGTAATGCATTATGGCAGGATTAGTCCAGTTTGAAGTGCCAGAGAAGATGCAGGCTGAACAGCTTGGGCTTCTTGAAAAGGCATCAAAGAAAGGGAAGATAAAGATAGGGGTAAACGAGGTAACAAAGGCGGTTGAAAGGGGCACAGCAAAGCTCGTTTTGATTGCAGAGGACGTAAGCCCCCCGGAGATAGTAATGCACCTTCCCCTGATATGCAAGGAAAAGGGAATTGCATTCAGCTATGTGAAAACAAAGGAGGAGCTGGGCAAAAAGTCAGGCATCGGCCTTGGCACAGCCGCAGCAGCAATAACAGATGAGGGAGATGCAAAAAAAGAGCTGGCTGAAATAACCAAAAGGCTGGCTGAACTCAACAAGTGATTGGCTGAAAAAGGTGGTTTTATATGGGAGAAGAAGGAACACCGGCAGAGGTTGTCCAGGTAGTGAAAAGGACAGGCGTGCACGGCGAAGTAATACAGGTGCTGTGCAAAATCCTTGAAGGTCCGGAAGCAGGCCGCGTAAAAAGGAGAAATGTAAAGGGCAACATCCAAAAGGGGGATGTGGTAATACTGCTCAGCACTGAAAGGGAAGCAAAGGAAATAAAGTCAAGGTAAAGGAAAGGGCGTTTGCCAAAAAAAAAAGCCAAGGCAGTGAAAGCGGCAATTGCCCAAAAAATAAAAGTCAAGGTGGTTTAAAAAATGGCGAAATGCAGTTTTTGCGGAAAAACACTAACGCCTGGAACAGGCCTGCTGTTTGTAAGAAAGGACGCAACAGCATCCTTTTTCTGCAGCAGCAAATGCGAAAGAAACCTGCTGAAGCTCTCAAGGCACTCAGGCATAACCAGGTGGACAGAAACATTCCACGCAGCCAAGAGGCTGGAGAAGCAAAAGGAGAAGCAGAAAGAAGGCCAGGGCCAGGAAAAGAAGAAAACAAAGGCAAAGCCCAAGAAAAGGAAAAAGGGAAAAAAGAGGGGAAAGAAAAAAAGGCCGAAGAAGAGAAAGAGGTGAATGAACATGGAAAGAACGCTTGTAATAGTAAAGCCTGATGCAGTCAACAGGGACCTTGTAGGAGAGATAGTGCACAGGTTTGAGAGAAAGGGCCTGAAAATAGCTGCAATGAAAATGCAGGTGCTCAAGCCATACGCCCTCAAAGAGCACTATGCACAGCACAAGGACAAGGGCTTTTACGAGGAACTAATAAAGTACATGTCAAGCATTCCATGCATTCTAATGGCCCTTGAGGGAAAAGACTGCGTAAATGTGGTGAGGAAAATGGTGGGCTCAACCCTGGGGAGAGAGGCAGAGCCAGGCACAATAAGGGGCGATTACAGTGTAAGCAACCAGGCCAACCTGGTGCACGCCTCAGACAGCAGTGAAAAGGCAGAGGAGGAAATCAACAGGTTTTTTGGAAAAGAGGAACTGCACCAGTACAACAAGATGAACTTTGACTGGATTTACAGCAGCGATGAAAAATGCATAGAGAGGAAAAAGAAATAAGGGGAAAAAGAAAACATTGTGAAAAAGGCGGAAAAAAGAAATTAAATGGAAAAAAAGAAAGAGACAGGGAAAAATCGCGGAAAAAAAAGGAAAACAAAAGCAAAGGCGGCAAAGGCAAAAAAAAGAAAGAAAAAGCAAAAAAGGGCAAGAAGTGAGATTGTTGAAGATAGCTTTGCAGAAGGTTTCAGGTAACGCAAAAATGCCGAGCTATGCCCACCCTGGGGACAGCGGAATGGACCTCTACTCCTCAGAGGACATTGTTCTGAAGCCAGGGGAAAGAAAGCTTGTGAAAACAGGGATAAAGATCGCGGTTCCAGAAGGGTTTGAGGCACAGGTCAGGCCAAAGTCAGGAATTGCTGTGAAAAACGGGGTAACTGTGCTGAACACACCTGGAACAATTGACTCTGGATACAGGGGCGAAGTGCAGGTAATACTGGTGAATTTGGGGAAGGAAGCATTCAAGGTTGAGAAAGGGAAAAAGATTGCACAGCTCGTAATAGCAAAGGTTGAGCAGGCGGAAATTGAAGAGGTTGAAAAGCTGGATGACACAAGCAGGAACACAGGCGGTTTTGGTTCAACAGGATTGGAATAAGGTGGTTAAAATGAAAACAAGGCAGCCTATAGTAACAGTGCTTGGCCACGTAGACCACGGCAAAACCAAGCTGCTTGACAAGATAAGGGGCACAACGGTTGCGGAAAAGGAGGCAGGTGCAATAACCCAGCATATCGGCGCGACAGCAATGCCAATTGACCTGATTAAAAAGATTGCAGGCAAGCTGATGAAGCAGTACGGCTTTGAAGTCAGCCTGCCGGGGCTTCTCTTCATTGACACGCCGGGCCACGCAGCATTCACATCATTGAGGGAAAGGGGAGGCAGCATTGCAGACCTTGCAGTGCTTGTTGTGGACATAACCCAGGGGTTCCAGCCCCAAACAGTGGAGGCAGTGAACATACTGAAGGAATTTAAAACGCCCTTTATAGTTGCAGCAAACAAGATTGACCTCATGCATGAATGGAGCAGTTCAGGGGGTGAATTCTCAGAAAACCTGAAGCAGCAGAGCCAGAAAGGCCTTGCGGCCATGGATGAAAAAATCTACGTGCTTGTTGGAAAACTGCACCAGCACGGATTCCAGAGCGAGAGGTTTGACAGGTGCAGCGATTTCAAAAAGCAGGTTCCGATAGTTCCAATAAGCGCAAAGACAGGCGAGGGCCTGCCTGAAATCCTAATGCTTTTAACAGGCCTAAGCCAGAGGTTTTTGGGTGAAAGGCTCAAGATTGATGAAAACGAGCCGGCAAAGGGCACAGTGCTTGAGGTAAAGGATGAAAAAGGCCTTGGCAAAACAATTGATGTAATACTTTACAGCGGCGTCCTAAAGGCAAACGACAAAATAGTTTTGGGGGGAAAGGAAAAGCCTGTTGAAACAAAGGTAAGGGCATTGCTAATGCCAAAGCCGCTGCAGGAAATAAGAATGCCTGGAAGCGACAAGTTCCTCAATGTAAAGGAAGTGCACGCTGCAGCAGGCGTAAAAATTGCCGGGCCAAACCTTGAAAACGCGCTGGCAGGCTCCCCAATACTTGTTGAAAAAACAGGCGGGGAACTGAAAGCAATTGAGAAAGAGGTTGCAAGCATCAAAAGGCAAACGCAGGCAATAGGGCCAATAATCAAGGCAGACACATTGGGCTCGCTTGAAGCAATGTCAGTACTTCTTGAGAAAGAGGCAAATCTCCAGCCCAAGAGGGCTGATGTTGGCGAGGTAACAAGGAAGGACGTGATGGAGGCTGTAGCAGTAAAGGAAAAGGATGACCTTAAGGCCGTTGTTTTTGCATTCAATGTAAAGAGCGAGGAGTCAGCCCTGAAAGAGGCAGAAATGCATGGAATAAAGGTATTAAGCGGAAATGTAATATACAGGCTGATTGAAGACTACACTGCATGGGTTAAGGAAAAAGGAGATGAAATGAAAAGCGAAAAAATCGCAGCGCTTACACTGCCTGTGAAGGTCAGGTTTATGCACGGTTTTTCATTCAGGCACAGCAAGCCTGCAATAGTTGGCGTTAAAGTGCTTGAGGGAAAGCTGAGGCCGGGCATAAGAATAATGAATGAAAAGGGAAAGGTTATAGGCAGGGTTGAGGCAGCACAGGCACAGGGCGCTGCCATAAAGCAGGCTTCAAAGGGCCAGGAAATTGCAATCTCAGTTGACAAGGGAATTATTGGCAGGAACCTGAAGGAGAACAGGGTATATTACAGCTTTATTCCGGACAGGCAATTCCCTGAACTGGAGGAACTTGGAAATTACTTTAACATTGAGGAAAAAGAGCTCATTGAGGAAATAAAGCAGTTGGAGGAAAAGGCTGGGAAAGAAAAGGAGGCAGAAGAATGAATCTTGTGATATCAGACCCAAAAACAGGAAAAGCGTTCAACAAAAAAACAGAATCTGTGGTTTTCGCAAACAGGAAAATAGGGGAAACCGTTGATTTGAACACCATTGGCCTTGCAGGCTACAAGGCAAAGATAATGGGGGGAAGCGACAAGCAAGGCTTTCCAATGAAGCCAAGCCTGCAAATCCCTGGCAGAAAAAAGGTTCTGCTCAAGGAAGGCATTGGATTCAATTCAAAGAGGAAAGGAATGGTAAAGAGAAAGAGCGTAAGGGGCAACACGGTTGGAACAGAGACAGCGCAGCTAAACCTTGCAGTCACTGAATACGGCCAAAAAAGCTTAAGCGAGCTGTTGACAGGCAAGGTTGAGAAAGAGGAAGAGGAAAAGGAAACAGCAAAGGAAAGGATGATAAGGCAGAGCCTTGAGAACGTGGGAAATGTTGAACTTGCTGAAGAGGCAAAGAAAATCAAGGGAAAAGTAAAAAGATGACAGCAGCAAAAAAGCAGAAGAAAGGGGATTCCGCCTTAAAGGAGACAAAAGTCGGCAAAAAACACAAGCCGGAGGAAGCAAAGGAAAAGGCAGAGCAGGCAGTAGTAAACATAGGCATGGTTGGCCATGTTGACCACGGAAAAACCAGCCTTACACAGGCCCTGACAGGAAAGTGGACTGACACCCACAGCGAAGAACTGAAAAGAGGCATTTCAATAAGGCTTGGCTATGCTGACGCAAGCTTCTTCAAATGCAAGGCATGCAAGGGAAGCCAGGCATACTCAAACAAGCCTGTTTGCCCAACATGCGGCAAAAAAGCCGAAAAGCTTAGGCGGGTCAGCTTTGTGGACGCACCAGGGCATGAAACCCTTATGACAACAATGCTCAGCGGCGCAGCCCTAATGCACGGCGCAGTCCTTGTTATTGCAGCAAACGAGGAATGCCCACAGCCCCAAACAGAAGAGCACCTCATGGCACTGAAAATAGCAGGCATAAGCAGCATAGTTGTTGCACAGAACAAGATTGACCTCGTGGACAAGAAAAAAGCAATTGACAACAAGGAACAGATTTTGAAGTTTTTGGAGAAAAACGGTTACAGGGATGCCCCAATAATTCCAATAGCCGCAAACTTCTCAACAAACATTGACATGCTGATTGAGGCAATAGAAAAGCACATTCCAACACCGAAATTTGAGCCTGGAAAAAAGCTTCTGATGTACTGCGCAAGGAGCTTTGACATAAACAAGCCGGGCGCAAAGCCGGCTGAAATGAAAGGCGGCATTGTTGGAGGCAGCATAATACAGGGAAAAGCAGAAATTGGAGACAAAATAGTGATTTCGCCAGGCATTACGGGCAAAATACTTGAAACAACAATCAAGAGCGTGAGCAGCACAACAGGCGAGCTAAAAGAGGCTGCTGCAGGCGGCCTAATTGCAATCCGAACCATGATTGACCCAAGCCTTGCCCAAAACGACAGGCTGAGGGGCCAGGTAATAGCACAGGAAGGCTTCCTGCCAGAACCCATAGACCACCTGGAGATTGAGTTAAACTACATTGAAAGGCTTGTTGAAAAGCTTGAAAGCAGGGTAAAAACAAACGACAAAGTGGTTTTAACAGTTGGGACAATGACCCTGCTCGGAACAGCAGAAAGCAGCCAGGGAAACAGGGCAAAAATTTCGCTTAATGGAAAAGTGGTTGTAATGCCAAAGCAGAAGATTGCAATAAGCAAGATGGAAAAGGGCAGGTGGAGGCTGGTGGCATATGCAACCGGATAAGAAATGCAGTGCAATTGCATTTGACTCAAATGTCCTGCTTGCAATAGAGAGGAAAAAGGCAGATGTTTTCTCAATGGCAAGAGGCATTTTTGGAGGCAAGGCCGAGTTTGCAATAACAAAGCAGGTCAGGGAGGAAATGGAAAGCCTTAAGCTGAAGGGGAAGGCAATGGAGAGGGCAGTAAAGGTGGCATTCATTGCATTGGAAAAGGAGCAGGTAAAAGTGCTGAAAACAGGGGCAAAAACAGCAGACCTGTCCCTTGTGGAGGCAGCAAGCAGGGGGTACTGCATTGCAACAAACGACATTGCCCTAAGAAAAAGAATAAAAGAATTTGGTGTAGCGATTATTTATCTAAGCAGAGACAGGTTCCTAAAAGTTGCTTGGTAAGGTGAGAAAAGATGTATAGCTTGGTAAAGATAAAAGAAAAAGTAAGGGTTCCGCCAAAAGAGTTCACAGCTAAACTGGCAAACTCTGTCCTGAACATTGTGCAGCAGGAATACGAGGGAATTGTAGACGAGGACCTCGGCCTTGTGGTTGCAGTAACAAAAGTTGACAATGTTGGCGATGGAAAAGTTGTTCCAGGAGATGGTGCAGCATACTATGACACGGAAATAGAGATGCTTGTATACAAGCCGGTTATGCACGAGCTTGTTGAAGGCAACATAACTGAAATAACCGAATTCGGTGCCTTTGTAAGGATAAGCCCAATCGAAGGGCTTATACATGTAAGCCAGGTAATGGATGACTACATAAACTATGATGCAAAGCTGCCTGGGTTCATAGGGAAGAAGACAAAGAAAAAGCTGACAGTGGACGACACAGTGCTTGCAAGGATTGTCACAATTTCACTAAAGGGAAACATTCAAAACAGCAAAATAGGCCTGACAATGAGGCAGCCGTTCCTTGGAAAAGGGGAATGGGCAAAAATCGATGAAAAACAAGAGAAAAAAACAGGCAAGGAAACGCCGAAAAAGAAGCCTGTTGAAAAAAAAGAGGAAAAGAAAGGGAAGCAGTGAATGGTTATGGTGAAAGAAAAAGCCTGCAGAAACTGCAGAATGGTGGTAATGGATGAAACAACCTGCCCAAACTGTGGGGGAACAACATTTACAACATTCTGGAGGGGCTATGTTGTAATAGTTGACCCTGAAAAGAGCGAGATAGCGAACAGGATGGGAATACAAAGAAAGGGAAAGTTTGCACTAAGGTTAAGCAGGTAGTTTGAAAAGAACGGAGGCAGAGACAATGCAAGTAGACATACTCAAAAAAAATGAAAACAAGGCTTTGGAGAGGACAGAGATTGCATTCAAAATAGAGGGCTGCAGCACAACGCCCAGCAGGAAAGAGCTAAGAGGCAAAATCGCAGCTTTAACCAACAGCAAGGAAGAGCTTTTGGTGGTTGACAGGATAAAGCACAGGTTTGGCTCAAAGCTTGTTACAGGAACAGCAAGGGCATACAGCAAAGAGGGACAGTTAAGGAAGATTGAGGAAGCATACCTAATTGCAAGAAATGAGGGAAAAAAGGCAAAGAAGGGGGAACAGGCTGAAGAAAAACCAGGGGAAGAGGAAGAGAAGGCTGAAGGCGAAAAGGAAAAAGGCGAAGGAAAAAAGAAAGATGAAAACGGAAAGGAAGAGTAAACGGAAAAAAGCAGCAAAATGGGAAAAATTTGAAAACAGGAAGCCGAAGGGAAAAGAAAAAAACAGGAAGGGAAAAAAGGTGAGTGATTATGCCAAAGAAGATTAAGGAAAGGAAGGGCAAAAGGGAGAGGAAAAAGCACCCAAAGCACCTCAAGTCAACGCTTTACGGTTCAGCAGGGGAAAAGGCTGAGAGAAAGGCAAGGTTCTGCCCAAAGTGCGGGCCAGGGACATTTATGGCAACGCACAAGGACAGGGTTACATGCGGAAAGTGCAGCTACACTGAGCTGAAAAACAGCGCGAAAAAGGCAGCTGAAAACTGATGCTTGAAAGGCTTGCTTCAAACGCTTTAATTGACCTTTTTCTGATTGGAATTCCAATAGCATTTCTTTTCATAAAGAAAAAGCGGGAAAAGCAGGCTCTTAGCGCAAAGGAAACAGCACGCGAGCTTGGCCTCTCTGGAATTGAATTGAAAAGCTTTCTGAAGAAAACAGCATTGCTACTTGCAGCCCTTGTTATTGCTGCACTCTTTTTGGATTTTCTACTCACTGCTTTTTCAGTGAACGACAGCCAAAATATTGCGGCTGAAATTGCCGGATTGAAGGCAGTGCCGCTGCTTCTTTTCTACCTGCTTTCAGCAAGGGTGCTTTCAGAGGAAATTTTCTTCAGGGGATTCCTTGTAAAGCGCGCCGGCGTGGTTGTTTCAGCACTGCTTTTTGCAGCAATGCATTTCGGCTATGGAAGCCATGCGGAAATAGCAGGCGCATTCATTCTCGGGGTGATTTTGGGAAAAGCGTTCCAATTAAATAAAAACCTTTACCCAAACATAGCAGCACACATTGCATACAACGCAATTGCAATATCCATGATTTTCTGGAGCGTGTAGTTGGCATTAAATTGATTTAAAGGCAATAATAAGCAATTGGAAAAAAGGGCAATAAAAAATTGGCGGAAATTGAAAAGGGGGGAGTTAAAATATGGCAATAATAAAGCAGATTTTGGGGGGCAACGAAAGGGCAATACTTGAAAAGGCAGCAAGGATAATGAAGGACGGCGGCGTGGTGGTTTTTCCAACAGAGTCAAGCTATGGGCTTGGCACTGACGCACTGAATGAAAACGCAATCAAAAAGCTCGGCATGATAAAGCAGCAGCCTGATGAAAAGAACATTTCAGTGATTGTTTCAAATTTGGAGCAGGCCAAGGAGTTCGGCCTGGTAAACGAGGAAGCGGAAAAGCTCGTGCAAAAATTCATGCCAGGCCCTTTAACATTAGTTGTGCCGAAAAGGGCAAATGTCCCGGATGCATTGAGTGAGAGGACAATCGCGTTCAGGATTTCAAGCAACAGGATTGCAAGCGAGCTATGCAAGGCAGTTGGGAATGCAATAACCGCAACAAGCGCGAACCTGCATGGAAGGCCCAGCATCTATTCGGCAAAGGAAGTGATAAAGGAATTCAACAATCGCGTGCACATGATAATTGACGCAGGCGAACTCCCAAGAAACCAGCCAAGCACAATATATGATGTGGGGAACAAAAGGGTTTTGAGGCACGGCCCAGTGAAAGAACAGGAAATAATGAAGGCATTAGAGGAGTGAAACAATGATCTGCCTTGGGATTGAAAGCACTGCGCACACATTTGGCTGCGGGATTGTATCAGATAAAGGGGGAAAGTGCAGCATTCTTGCAAATGAGAAGGACAGCGTAACCACAGAGGAAGGCGGCCTTATCCCAAGGGAGCTTGCAAAACACCACTTTGAAAAGGCAAAAGAAGTGATTGAATCAGGTTTGAAGAAAGCGAATTTGAAAATGAAGGACATTGACTTGGTTGCATTTTCACAAGGCCCGGGAATAGGGCAAGCCTTGAGGGTTGGTGCAATTGCAGCAAGAACACTTGCGCTTGCAAACGAAAAGCCATTGCTTGGCGTGAACCATTGCGTGGCGCATGTGGAAATCGGGAAGGCAATGACAGGGGCAAAAGACCCCATTGTAGTTTATGTGAGTGGGGCAAACACGCAGATAATTGGATATGAGGAAGGAAAGTACAGGGTTTTTGGCGAAACCCTTGACATTGGATTGGGAAACCTTTTGGACAGCTTTGGGAGAAAAATGGGGCTGGGCTTTCCTGCAGGGCCTGCCCTTGACAAAATGTACTTTGAGAAGAAGAAATATGTGGAACTGCCTTACACTGTGAAGGGAATGGATTTGGCATTTTCCGGTTTGGGAACTGCAGCAGGGCAGAAGATTGGCAAGGAAAGAAAGGAAGACCTGGCATATGGTTTGCTACATAACGCGTTTGCCATGCTGGCTGAGGTAAGCGAAAGGGCCCTTGCCCACACTGAAAAAGAGGAACTGCTGCTCACAGGCGGTGTTGCCGCAAGCAAGGCACTGAGGGAAATGCTTGAAAAGATGTGCAATGCAAGAAATGCCAAGTTCTTTGTGCCGCCGTTTTCAGTCTGCGTTGACCAGGCAGCAATGATTGCATGGCTTGGCCTTGTTGAATTCAGGGCAGGCAACAGGATGAAGGTTAAAGAAAGTGGAATTGACCCAAGGCAGAGGACAGATGCAATCAGGGTTAACTGGCTGGATTGAGAAACAGCCTAAAAAGCGCGAAATCCTGCGTTTAAGGGCATTTTAAAGCGTTTAGGGCATAAAAAAACGGATTTAAGGCTCTTGTTTGGGGTTATTCTTGGGTTTTCCGCTTTTTCCTGTTCAATACATAGTATATAGGCAGCCCTATGGCAAATGCAACTGCAGCAATTGCAAGCGAATCAATGGGAAACTGCAAAAGCATTCCAAGGCATATTACCGCGCCTATGAGGGGCAAAATCGGGAACCTTCCAATGCAGAATGGAACCCTGAAGGTCCTTTTTGCACCAGGCTGGGCATACCTCAGTGCAATAACGCAGCAGTTGACTGAAAAGAAAATCACGAAAATGCCAACATTTGCAAGGAAGGCAACAGCCCTTATGTCGCGCAAAAGAACAAAGGCCATTGAAAAAACCATTGTAAGGGCAATCGCAATAAAAGGGGTCCTTGTCCCCCCATTGATTTTCTGCAGGAAAGAGGGCAGGCACTTCTCCTCACTCATGCCGTAAAGGCGCCTGCTAACTGCAATAAGGATGATGAGGACAGTGTTTGCAGTGGAAAAAAGGGCAATGACTGCAAGCAGGGTAAAGGCATCCTGGCCAAAGGCCTCTTGCGCAACCAAGGCCATTGGCGCAGCACTCTCACTCAGCTGCTGCCAGCCAACAACGCTTACAGCAGAAACAGAAACAAGGATGTACAAAACGGTTGAAATCGCAAGGCTGAGCAGCATTGCGGCAGGAATCGTTTTTCTCGGGTTAACGGTTTCCTCAGTGATGTTTGCCAAATCCTCAAAGCCGATGTAGGCAAAGAAGATGAGCGCAGCGGCAATTGCGATTGGGCTGAGAAAGCCGAAAATGCTTTCAGATGCAGCAGGAATTTCAAAGTAATCTACCGAACCCAGGAATGGGATGCCAATTGCAACTATTATGAAAAGGCCCGCGGTTTCAACAAGAGTGAAAACAGTGTTGAAAATGGCAGACTCCTTAATGCCAACGAAATTCACAACTGAAAGCACTGCAATAAGGCCAAGGGCAGCAGGCATGAAAAGGCCTGGGAAAAACTGGGTGAAATAGCCTGCAAATCCAAGGGCAACAGCTGCAACGCTGACAACACCTGCAAACAGCGCAATCCAGCTCACGAGAAAGGCAATGCTGTTCCTCCTGAAAGAGGCCTGCATGTAAACATACTCTGCCGCCTCCCTTGGGAACATTCCGCTTAGCTCAGCATAGCTGAGCGCAGTGAAAGCAGCAATAATTGAGGAAAGAATAAAGCTAAGCCAGAGGGCGTTTCCTGCAATGCCAGCAGCCTCGCCAATAAGTGCGTAAATGCCAGCGCCAAGAATTATCCCAACGCCGTAGATTGTGGCCTCCCAGAGGTTAATGGAGCGGTGCAATCCAGGCCTTACAATCTGGGGCTTTGGCTGGTGCAAGGGATGCCTCAAAGCACAACACCTCAGGATTTCCTGTACCAGGCAGTGTGGCTGTAAACCCAGTAAAACATTCCAAGGACAACAACTGCAACAACCGCATTCAGGGCAGTTGTAAGCGGGTCATAAATGTTCACCTTGTGCCAGGGAATCAGCTCAAATTCAGGGTCAAACAAGGCATAGGCCGCAATGACCACAACGCAGACAAACATGAGCTCAATTAGCATTAGGGCAATTGCCCTCTCATCCTTCCTATTTGCAAGCTTCTGCTTTGCAGCAGATTTTATAGTTGAGGCAGCTCTCTTCTCGGCAGAAAAAAGGTCAGGCTGCTTTTTCTTGACCCTGAGGGAAAGCGATGCAAGCAACGCAAGCATTAGAACAAGGATGATACAATCAACGGGGTTTTTGCTCGGCGTGAAAATCGCGATGTTGTGCTCCCAGGAAATCTGCAGGCCGGCAACAAACAAAATCTGGTAAACTGAAAGAAGCACAAGGGTAAGCTGTGCAAACAGGTAGGCAATGGCCTTCTTCTGCTCCTTAATGGCCTGCTTGCTGACCCCAATCATGGTATAGAAAACGGCTTTGAAGTATAAAAATTTGATGGGTTGGCATTCAAACAATAAACTGAATTAAATGGAATTAGAGCTGTCGAGCAAAACATAACCGCCCCCAACTTCAAACATTAAACCGAATTAGAGGGGCCTTCATTCCTCAACCTTTATGCCAAATTCCTGGTCAATTTCCCTCGCTGTCTTCTTCATCCTTGCAAAAATCCTGTCAATATCTTCCTCAATTTCCTCAATTGTCCTGAAAACAGACCTGCTTCTCGGCAGGTAAACGCGGCCATGCCTTACAATAAGGCCAGAGCGCTGCAAATTGTTCAAGTGGTTTATAACGCTGCCTCGGCTCATGTCCACCTTCTCCGCAAGGCTTGTGGAGGTCAGAGGCCTCCTGCTTTCAGCTGCCTTAACAATCTCCTTGAAGACGGACGCAGCAGTCTTCTCCCTGTCAATCGGCTCGAAAAAGCCAAGGCACCTGCAAATCCACTCAAGCTCCTTGTCAAGGCTGTGGGAAAAAGGCTTTTCAACCCTTCTGACAACAATCTTGAAAGAGGCCCTTCTTTCTTCATCAGCCATAGGAAAAAAAGGCATGGAAATCAATTTAAATGTTTTGTTTAAAAAAGTATGTAAATGATTAAATAATTTGGACAAAATGGTGTTGTTTTGAAAAGGGAAAAGCCAGCGAAAAAGGAAAGCGAGCACAAGCAGCTGCTGGAGATGAAGGAAACCCTGCAGCGAGTTCAGGCAGAATTTGAGAACTACTGCAAAAGAACAGAGAAGGAAAAAGAGCAGTTCAAAAAGCAAGCAAACTCTGAAATTGTTAAGGAACTGCTGCCGCTGCTTGACAGCATGCAGGCAGCAGAGGAAAACCTGGAGAAGGAGGAAAAATGCAGCAAGGAGGGCGCAGCAAAAGGGATTGAACTGCTCAAGCACCAATTGCTTGAGCTGCTGCAAAAGCACGGGCTACAGGAAATAAAATGCAGGGGCGAGAAATTTGACCCAATGCTGCATGATGCAATTGCAGAAGGAGATGAGCAAGGAAAGGAAGAGAACACTGTTTTGGAGGAAATACAGAAAGGGTATATGCTGAATGATAAGGTTTTAAGGCATTCAAAGGTTAAGGTAAACAGAAAGGAGGCCAAAAATGGATAGAAAGCCAAACCCGCTTGACTTTCCGGACGGCCTGATTCCGGAAATGCCCTTTGAGGGCAGTTGATTTTTACAGAGGTGAGTTTAATGGAAAAAACAATTGGAATAGATTTAGGGACATCAAATTCAGCAGCAGCTTTCCTTGAAGCAGGAAAGCCAAGGATAATTCCAAGCGCTGAAGGAGCATCAGTTTACGGGAAGGCATTCCCGTCATATGTTGCATTTACAAAGGAAGGGCAGGTGCTTGTGGGCGAGCCAGCAAAAAGGCAGGCCGTGGCAAACCCAAAGCAGACATTTACCGCATTCAAGAGAAAAATGGGCACAAATGAAAAATACACAGCCAATGGAAAAGAGTATACGCCACAGCAGCTGAGCGCATACATTCTGCAGAAAATAAAAAAGGACGCAGAGGAATTCTTGGGGGAGAAAGTTGAAAAGGCAGTGATAACAGTTCCGGCATACTTTGACGACAACCAAAGGCAGGCAACAAAGGACGCGGGCAAGATTGCAGGCCTTGAAGTGATAAGGATTGTGAACGAGCCGACAGCAGCATCGCTTGCATACGGCCTTGACAAGAAAGGAAAGGAGCACAAAATCCTCGTGTTTGACTTTGGCGGCGGCACACTTGATGTTACGGTAATGGAATTTGGCGAGGGCGTTTTCGAAGTTAAGTCCACATCAGGGGACACGCAGCTCGGCGGAACAGACATGGACAAAACACTTGCAGATTACATTGTTGCAGAATTCAAGAAAGAGCAGGGTGTTGACCTAACAAAGGACAGCAAGGCAATGCAAAGGCTTTTGGAGGCAGCAGAAAAGGCAAAGATTGAGCTGAGCACAGTAATGGAAACAGACATCAACCTCCCCTACATTACAGCTGACAGCACAGGACCAAAGCACCTTGCAATGAAAATCAGCAGGGCAAAGCTGGAAAAGCTTATTGACCCAATAATCCAAAAATGCGAAAAGCCAGTAAAGCAGGCACTGGCAGATGCAAAAATGCTGCCAGCAGACATCAACAGGATAATCATGGTTGGCGGCCCTACAAGGATGCCCTCAGTCCAAAAATTTGTTGAAAGCATAGCAGGAACAAAGGTTGAAAGGGGCGTTGACCCAATGGAGTGCGTTGCTGCAGGCGCAGCAGTTCAGGCCGGAGTTTTATCAGGGGAGGTAAAGGATGTGCTTTTGCTTGATGTAACCCCATTAACTTTGGGAATTGAAACTCTCGGCGGGATAAGAACCCCTTTGATTGCAAGGAACACCACAATTCCAACAAAGAAAAGCCAGGTTTTTTCAACAGCGGCAGACAACCAGCCAGCAGTGGACATTCATGTTTTGCAGGGAGAAAGGGAAATGGCTAAAGACAACAAAACACTGGGAAGGTTCCAATTAGTAGGAATACCGCCAGCGCCAAGGGGCATACCCCAAATAGAAGTAACCTTTGACATTGACGCAAACGGCATTGTCCACGTCAAGGCAAAGGATTTGGGAACAGGGAAAGAGCAGAGCATCAAAATAGTTGCATCGCAGAAGCTGGATGACAGTGAAATTGAAAAAATGAGGGAGGATGCGGAAAAGTTTGCAGCAGAGGACAAGAAAAGGAAGGAAGAAATTGAAACAGTCAACCAGGCAGATGCCCTAACCTACAGCACTGAAAAAATGCTGAAGGAAATGGATGACAAAGTTGGAAAGGAAAAGCTTGAATCAGTGAAAAAATTGAATGATGAGCTGAAGGAATTGCTTGGCAAGGAGCCAAAGGACGCATCAGCAATCAAGGCAAAGATGGAAACCCTGAACAGGGAAATGCAGGCAATCGGAACAGAAATCTACCAGAAGGCAGCCCAGGAAGCCCAGAAAAAACAGGGAGCAGCAGGAACAGGCACAGGAAAAAAAGGGGCTGGGAAAAAGGAAGAGGATGAAAACGTTGTAGACGCAGACTACGAAGTCAAGGACGAGGGCAAAAAAGACTAGGGCCAAAAAAAGCCCTTTTTAATTTCTTTTCAATTTAATTTCTTACTGATTCAGCATGTCAGAGAAGCGCGATTACTACGATGTTCTGGGCCTCAAAAAGGGCGCTTCAACAGACGAAGTGAAAAGCGCATACAAAGAGCTTGCGAAAAAATACCATCCAGATTTGAATAGGGAAGCAGGCGCCGAAGAAAAATTCAAGGAATTGCTGGAAGCATACCAAGTGCTCTCCGATCCCGAGAAGAAAGCAAACTATGACCAGTATGGTCACGCTGCCGAAGGATTCCAGGGCTTTCAAGGCTTTAGAGGAGCAGGGGCAAGGGGCTTTGATTTCGATTTTGGTGACATTTTTGAAAACATGGGCGGCTTTGGGGAATTCGGATTCGGAGACATTTTCAGGGAAGCCTTCGGAGGCAGGGGAACAAGGGCAGCCCCAAGCGCAGGAAGCAACCTGCGCATTGACCTGAACATTTCCTTTGAGGAAGCGGCTTTTGGAACGGAGAAAACAGTGCACGTTGAGAGAGTGGAAACCTGCGATGCTTGCAAGGGAAAGGGCGGCTCAGGAGAGGAAACCTGTTCGCAGTGCAAGGGCCATGGGGTAATAACCCAGAGCAGGAGAACAATGTTTGGAATTTTTTCAACCCAGTCCACTTGCGGAAAGTGCGGCGGAACAGGAAAAGTGTGGAAAAACATCTGCAAGGCTTGCAATGGAAAGGGAAGAGTGAAAGTGAAAAAGGAAATCAAGGTGAAAATTCCCGCCGGAATTGATTCAGGCAATCATCTGAGGCTGCATGGGCAGGGAAATGGAGGCAGCAGGGGCGGAAGGGCAGGCGATTTGTTTGTTATGATTTTCGTTGAACCGCATGAGATATTCAAGAGGGATGGGAGCGATATTTACGCCGAGGTTCCGATTTCTTTTGCAGAGGCGGCGCTTGGAACAAAGCTTGATGTTCCAACCCTGAAGGGAGAGGCAACAATCAATGTCCCAAGCGGAACGCAAACCGGAACAATCTTCAGGCTGAGGGGCAAGGGAATAAAGGAAGTAGAGGGCAGCGGTTTTGGAGACGAGTATGTGAAGGTAATTGTGGAAACTCCCAAGAAGATGAGCGCCAGGGAAAGGGCATTGTTTGAAAGCCTTGCAAGCGAAGAAAAGATGGGCAAGGAAAGGAACGGCTTCTTCGGCAGGCTGAAGAAAAAACGCTGAAAATGAGATAGGGGCTTCGCCCCTATAACCCCGTGAATTTACTCTGCGGGCTTTTCAAGCCCGCAGTATCACGCCTGCTGCGGCACTAAAGCTGCCGTCTGCCGATTTTTTTGTAAACAAGACAAGAGTAAACAAAAGTTGCAGCAATCATCAGCAGGGCAAGCCCAATTACAATGGCAAAAGTCCACTTAGGCAAGGCAATGGAAAACAGGAACAGGATGCTAAAGTTTCCTGCAATCAGGCTCTGTAGAAATCCTTTATAAATAGGGCTAAATAGGAGTTTGCACTCCTATTTAGTATGACCCCTATAACTATATTGTCCGGAAT
>JAFGDB010000074.1 GCA_016932355.1 Candidatus Iainarchaeum sp.
GCAGAACCGACCAAAGCACCGCCAACCGCAACAGCAGCAAGCTTTCGCACGTTCAAACCCTTCATACTTAGTTTCACCTCACAATTTATCTTGTATTATTTTTTCATATTTTATTTCTTATTTCGTGCCAAAAAAAACAAGTCTAGATACCTGCCTTATATATTTAGATAAATACATGAAGGCACGTATTGTCTAGCTAGACTCAGTATTCTATACCACAACCATGTTTAAATATCTTGCGGTGTGAAAAAGCCTTAAAAAAAGGCTTTTTTGGCCAATAGGGGCTTTTTTACTGCTTTTGTTGAATGCCCTAAAGTCAATTGCCGTATGAGGGGTTAGAGCATAATTCCTGTCTTGAAATGGCATTTTTTGCACTTTCCTGCATTTTCAAGGCCAAGCGGCTTTGCGCTGAAGCCAGACCTCTTAATTAGGGTTGAATTGCACTTGGGGCATTTTGTGCTTTCCTCTTGCCCAAGATTGCCGGTGTAGACATACTTCAGGCCTTTTTCTAAAGCAATTTCCCTTGCCCTGTAAAGCTTGCCTGCATCTGTCGGCGGCAAATGCGGCATCTTGTGCATTGGCCAGAATCTTGTGAAGTGCACAGGGACCAGGGGGGAAAGGCCTGCAATGAATTCTGCCACTTCCCTGAAATCCCTTTCCTTGTCATTGTATCCTAGCACAATCAGGTTTGTGATTTCCATGCGGATTTTCTTTTTGTGCAGGTATGCAATGTTCTCTTTTATGAATTCAATTTTCACGCTTCCGCAGACATCCCTGTAAAAGAGGGCATTGCCCTTCAAATCAACGTTTATTGCGTCCAGAAAGGGGGCAACTGCATCAATGCACTCTTTGGACATGTAGCCATTGCTGACCCAGACATTGTACAGGCCCTTCTTGCGCGCGAGCTTCATTGTGTCAAGCGCGTACTCTGCAAAAACTGTTGGCTCTGTATAGGTATAGGCAATTCCTTCAACGCCTGCACCCAAAGCTTGCTCCACAATTTCTTTGGGGGAGGTGAATGGAACAGCAGCAATCGCCTGCTCGCTTCTCTGCTGTGAAATCTGCCAGTTCTGGCAGTGCAGGCAGAAGAAGTTGCAGCCATAGGTGGAAACACCCATGCACTGGCTCCCTGGCTTGAAGTGGAACAATGGCTTTTTCTCAATTGGGTCAATGCTCATTGTAAGAGTTCTTCCATAAACCAGGCTATACAACTTCCCTTCAACGTTCTTTCTCACGCCGCACTTGCCTGTTTCCCCATCATCAATTGCACACTGCCTCCTGCACAGGCAGCACTGGACAATTTTGCCTTTGAGCCTATTGTAAAACAGGGCTTCATGCATTTCCGGCATAATGTATACTCTTTTATAGAAAGTTATTAACTATATATTTAGCATGGCAGCGGCAGGAAAAAGGAAAGGAATGCTGGCTTCTGGAAGGGTTTTAATCCCAAGAATGGGCTGGTTGGGCAAAGCCAGGCTTTGGAAGCGCGAAAGCCCACTGGAGAGAAGGGTGCATTCAAGCATCATAAGGCACATGAATGAAAAGCCTGAAGCCATACCAGGGGAGAAAACTGTTAACGCTGTAGCGCATGACCTTGTAATGATGTATGCAAAGCAGGTGAAAGTTCCGCACAAATACATGCCCAGGGTGAGAAGGCTTTCTGCAGTTGAGGTAAACCCAGAAATTGGGCCTACGGAGAAAATGAGGCAATTCAAAAACATAGCCGGAAACAGGGCAAAAATAGTTGAAGCAGTAAAGGAACTGGATGCCGTTGCCCATGGTTTTGCCAACGAAGACAGGCTTGCAGAACTCTACCTTGAGGATGTGCTCAATAAAATAAAGGGCCCGATTTATGTGAAGGATAAGGCAGGGCAAACCCGCGAAGTAAGCAGGACATACCTTGCAACAGTGGTGGAGAGGGCAGCACAAAAAGCCGCAATCGTTACAGCTGACATGAAGTCAACATTCTTAATTCAGCTAAGGCATTAAATGCTTTTTTTAAAAATGAATTTGGCGGCTGCATGCTTCGCACATATTAAATTAGTTTTCGCCCAAGAAAGTAATTAGCACAAAGCAAGGTTATGGCAACATGAAAACTAAGCCTGCAGCAGCAAGAGTGAAGAAAATTGTTTCAGGCGCTGGCGTGAAAGAAAGCAGGGCAAGAATGCTTTACAGCGAGATTGATTCAGGGGCAAGGCAGCAGCAGAGGCTGCACAGGATTTTTGAAAGCAACTTCTTCAAACCAGAATTCAAAACCACAAGCTTGATTGGGGAAGCTGCAAAATTCAGCGAAAGCAAAAAGCAGGCAGCAGAACTCAGGGCCTATGCAAGAAGGCTTGCTGCAAAAAGAAAATGGGCGCTGCAGAGCTTCAGGAAGTGGGGCATTGGGCAAGAGCATGTGGGAAAGGCAATGGAGAGAACGCCAAGCGGGGTAAGCGCAAAAACCCTCTTATGCAACATGACAGGATGGCACAGTGTTCTTGGAAAGGTTGAGTTTGTCCCAGAAAAAAACCTTTTCGCGTTCAAGGTTGAGCCAAAAGAATTCAGGGAAATCGTGAGGAGAGAGCAGCCGAAAACAAAAGAGGCAAAAGTTTTTCTGCTTGAGAGAAAAACAACTGTAATAATCACGCCAAGCCTTGAAAGAATCCGCAAATACTTTTCGCACGAAAGGCAGCATGCAATAACCCAAAACCTGCCGATCGAGAGAGAGCTTTACAAGAGCAGGAAAGGGGTTGTTAACCCAAGGGTGTTCAGGCAGGGCTTTTCTCCAAGAAACCTAAAAACAGGGGCAAGAAAGC
>JAFGDB010000075.1 GCA_016932355.1 Candidatus Iainarchaeum sp.
CAGATGGACTTGCAAGAGACCCATACGATCTAAGAAAGAAGTGGATTTTGCCCCAATCCTTCGTAGATTCATTGCTTAGAGATGCGATAAGGAGAAAACTTCTTCCGAAAATGCTTGAAGACAGGGCTCTTATCCCATTAACAGAGCTGGCGAGAGAGGTTGGTTTTGCAGAAAGATCGCTTCATGGGAGAAAGGACTTGGAAACAGTTAAAATTGGGGGAAAGCGCTTTGTTGCAAGGAAAGAGGCTGAAAGATTCAAACTAAGATTTCCAGTGGGGAGGAAAATGACCCTTGTTGAAGAAGTTAAACTATTTCAGAGAACTGCCTATGACGAACTTAAGAAATTGGGAGATGAAAGAATCCCAATTGAGCAAAGAAGACAATTGAAGGCAAAACTGGAGAAGCAGATGGAAGAATTTGACAAGCGCCTTGAGACCGAGAGGGCAAAGGCAATGCTAAAAAAAGGACCAACGAAACCGGACTTTTTTGAAAGAAACAATTTGGATATTGCAAGGGCAAGGCTTGAAATCCTCAGTGGCCTTGCAGAAGGAAGAACCGTAAAAGACAGGGCAATTAAATCCCTAATGAAAAGGATTCAGGAACTGCAGGAACTAAATGAGGCACTGAGCCATTGATTATAGGCGGGTAAATGAACACAAAACAAGCCCTAAACTACTGCGGGCTGAAGCCCGCAGGATTCTATCAAACGCATAGGAAGCGCAGAGATGAACCGACGCAATCGCAGAATTCATCTCCCAGCTAAAGCAGGGAAGGGTTCTTCTGCGGCGGTTCTAAAAAGATTGATGTAGCAGTATGCATGCAAGTGTGGGCACGCAGATTAACCGGGCCAAAGTAAGCTGCTTTTGCTTGAAAAAAAGGCCCTTGGACAAGGAGCATTCTGCCAAGCTGGGGGAATTGAATTCAAGCTGCGCGTTCTTGAAAGGCAGATGCAAATTCTTGGGAAAAAGGCACCGAAACAATAAAATAGTAGTTTGGACTAATTCTCCTGCATGAGAGACTGGTTTGACAAGGTTCAGGACCTTGTGAAGGAAACAAAGAAGATTGACGAGGAGCTTGCAAAGCCTGAGAAGACAAAGGAGGATTACGCTTTCCTCATCGGCTACAAAACCCAGTGCCTTAAGGAAGCCCTTGCCCAGATTGAAAAAAGGCGGAAAGTGGTTTCTGGCAGGAACAAAAAGCTCAAGGAAACACAGCTTCCTGAGAAAGAGAAGCTGGCCCTGTCCAAAGAGGTTGAGCTTGAAATCAGGAGGCTTGAGGAAGCAGAGAAAATGGCTGAGGGCCTGCACAAGCAAATTGAAAAGCTGAACAAGGAAAAGGATGTTGCGCCAGGCCAGGTGAAAAAGGTAAAGCTGCCCTACAGGCTTGCGATTGCAGGAATAATAGTTGTTGCTGGCTTTCTTGCAACCCTTGGAATAGGGTACTTCCTGCAAAGCCCACCCATAACCTCAACAGTTGACGGCCTTATTTCCTGGGCCGAAAGCCAGGGCATAAGCATGTACATAGTCATTCCAATAGTTGCCATTGGCCTGTTTGTAATACTCCTGCCGCTGGTTACCATAATAGTTCTGGAAAGGCTTCAGAGAAGCTAGCAAGGGTATTGTAATAAAAGAGCTTATACTGCATATCCTATAGGACAGAAAATGAAAGGACTTTTTGCAATTGCAGTTTTCGCCCTTTTGCTGGTTTTGCCTGCCTGCGCGCACACTGAGGAAGCCCCCTTTGAAACAGCACTGATTGCAGGGCAGAACACAGAGGCAGGCCTTGTATCTGTTTGGAACAATGGGGAAAGCCTGTTTGTGAAATATGAGGCTTTTGGGGGCTGGAGCATTTCTGAAACCCACCTTTCTGTTGCGCTTTCCCTTTGGGAAATACCCCAAAACAAGAATGGAAACCCAAAAATCGGGTTGTTCCAATACCAAACAGCGCATGAGCCAGGAACAAAGCAATTCACTTACCAAATCAGCCTTGCTGAATCAGGCTACCAGCCCGGAATGCAGCTCATTATAGCAGCGCACTCTGTGCTCTTTGATGAAGGGCAGGCCATTGGGGAAACAGGCTGGGCCTCTGGAGAGCAGTTCTCTGGAAACAGCTGGGCAATGCACTTCAATTACATTCTGCAGAAGCCCTTTAAGGAGCCAAGCCTGCCGCCTATGCCAATTGAAGCTGTTTTCTATGACAGCACAACAAGCTACTTTGACACAATCCTCCGAAATATCCCCGCAGGCTATGATGTTTCCAACGGCCAGTATGTTGGATGGTGCGTTGACGTTGAGCACTTCATAAACCCTGGCGCAATCTATGAGGTTTCACTGCTTTCAAGCTATTCAAGCAGCCTTCCAGAATATGCCCAGAACGAAAACTGGGACCTTGTAAGCTATCTTTTGAACAACAAGCACCCTGATGCAAGCAGGGACGACATACAGGATGCAATCTGGCACCTTGTTGGCGAAGAAGCTTACCCCTCAGACCCCGAGGCAGCTGCAATGGCTGATGACGCAATTGCAAACGGTGAGGGCTTTGTTCCGGTTTCAGGCCAGCTCATGGCAGCAATAGTTGACGCAGGCCCTGAAATCCAGCTCACTATAGTTGAGGTTGACCCTTAGAACTGCATTTTGGGCTGCGGGCTTTTCAGAATTGCCTGAAAATGGATTGGCATTGCTGTTTTTTTCAGAATCAGCGGAAATGGATTGACCTTGCTGTTTTCCAGAAGAGCTCGTTTATGTTCCCAAAACTGTCCTTTGGTGAGGAAAAAACAAGCTTGTAAATCTGGTCCTCGTGCAGGAAGAAAATTGCCTTGTTCAGGTATTCCACGCCATTCCTTAAGTCAATGTAAACCAAAAATGCCTTGTCTGTGTCCTTTCTCCTCTCCAAAACCTTTGACCCAATGTTTGATTCCACCTTTACAATTGCCTGCGTTATATAATCCTCCAGTGTTCTGCCCTGGGTCGGAACCTGAACCAAATCAAAAGAGTAAGGCCCATTCTCCTGGCTGAGAACTGAATGCGCAGGCTTGCCCTTTCTATTTGCCCACTTTGGGTGGGAAATTGAAACAGTCATTGTATGGAATTCAGTGAAGTCAGATGTTACATCTCCAACAGCCTTTTCAGGCGCGGGCTCTGGCTCCCTCTCAACAGGCGCCTCTTTTTCCTGCACAGCAAGCTTTTCCCGCTTTGCCTTTTCCATTGTTTTTGAAAGCAGGTCCTCAGGAGTTTCAACAGATGGCTCTTCACGCTTCTCCACAGGCCTTGGCTTTTCCACCTTCACATGAACAGGCTTTGGCTTTTCCCGCTTTGGCGCAACCGGCTTTGCAGGCGCAGTCTTTGGCTTCTTTGCTTTAGCCGGCTTTCCCCCAATTCCCTCCAGCTTCAATGGCTTAAGCCTTGGCTGCTCTTGCGGGGCTTCCTCCTGGTCAGGCAGCAGGTCAAGGAATGCCGGCCTCTTCTTGACAAGCTCCTCTGCGCCAATTTTTTGCCCTGGCTTTTTCGCAGCGGGCTTTTCCACTGGCACTGCAGCCCTTGGGATTCTCTTAAGCTTTGCCTTCACAGGCCTTTGCTTTGCCGCTGGCTTTGCTCCTGCAGACCCTGGCTTTTTTGCAGCCACCTTCTTCACAGGCTTTGCATCAGCCTTCTTTTTCACAGGCTTCAGCTTTTTAGCTGCCCTGCGCTTTGCAAGCTTTTTCATTGCCCTCTTAATCTTTTTTCTGCCCTTTGCCTTAAGGCCGGGCATTGCAAGCTCTGCCTCCATAACCCTTCTTTCAAGCGCTTCAGCCTTCTTGTCCTCATGCATTTTGTAAAGCTCTTTTGTTTCATTCATTATTTTTCTCTCTATTGACCTGAGCTCGCTCTTTATGCCCTTGCTCTTCTGCTTCATGTTTTTAAGAAGCTCCCTTTTCTGCTCATACCCCTTCTGCTTTTTCTTGAGCCTTTCAATCCTCTTTGTGAGCGAGGCCTGCTTCTTTTTGCTCTTCTGCTTTGCAGTTGAAACCCTGGCCTTTTCCAGGGAAATCATTTTTGTTAAAACGCTGTCAAGCCTGTCCTCAAGCTGAATCTGCTTTTGGATTAGGGCCATGCCTGCCTTGTCCCTTTCAATTATCTCTTTCTCTACAGCTATAGCCTTTTGCTTTACGGCTTCAAGCTTTTTGCTCAGGTCTTTATGCATAGCTACCCCATATCTCCGCTTGCTTTTCAAGCAGCTCAAGCTGCTTATTAAGTACCGCCTGCCTTTTCTTCGATTCAATGATTCTGGCCTTTTTCTCCTCGTATATTTTGTCCAGCTTCTCCAGTGATTCAAGCTTTGCCCTGAGCTTTGCCTCCTTCCTGCTTGCACTCCTTGTAATCCTTGTCAGCGCGCCCTTCTCGCTTGAATAGCTGCTCCTCAACAAGTCGCTGAGCTTGTCCTCAAGCTCAATCTTCTTGGACATCCTCTTCTTGAGCGCAGCCTCGTTCTGCATTATTTTTTTCCTGACCGCAGAGAGCTCTGAGCCAAGCTTTGATGCCTCGTTCTTCAAAGCAGTTATTTCCCTGTCCTCTGGTATGCCTGCCTTGCCTGGCTTCTTTTTGGACATTTGAATCCTTTTCCCCTGTTTCCTATTCTATAAATAAGGGAGGAAATATAAAAGGCTTTTCCTAGGGAAAAAACGGCCTTAAATTCACTCATAAGTTCTCTTTTTTCCGCCTTTCCTGAATTCCTGCACTGCCTTGCACAAAAGCTTTTTGCCGCACTCTGTGGGGTAATCCCCGTTCAGGCAGGCCATGCACAGCTCGCTTTCAGGCAGCCCAATTCCCTTCACCAGGCCCTTTATCGGCTGGTAAATTACGCTGTCTGCGCCGATTTCCCCTGCAATTGCCCCTGCCTCCTTTTCAGTTACCTCTTTGCTTCCTGTGTCCATCAAATCATAGCTGCTGTGCTTTGGCAGTATCAGTTCCCCAAGGGTTGACATGTCTATTCCGTAAAAGCAGGGGTACCTTATCGGGGGGCAGCTTACCCTTACATGCACTTCCTTTGCCCTGCCCTCCTGCTTGATTCTTTTCACAATGCCTGCTGTTGTTGTTCCCCTTACAACACTGTCCTCTACAAGAATTACTTTCTTATCCTTCAAAACAGATTTTATCAGCGTATACTTGTCCCTTACCTTGTCTGCCCTGCTTGCGCTCTCAATAAAGGTCCTGCCAACATACCTGTTCCTGATAAGCCCTTCCATTAGTGGCGCGCCCAGGCTGAACGCCATTCCTGCCGCTGCCGGCGTTGCAGTGTCCGGAACTGCAACCACAATGTGGTCCTCTCTGATTTCCTCTGTTTCAGCCCTTGCAAGCTCTTTTCCCAGATTTGTCCTCGCCTCATAAACCGGCTTTCCATCCAAAACACTGCTCACGTTTGCAAAGTAAACCCATTCAAACATGCACCTTGCAGTTCTCTTGCTTTTTGCAAACCTTTTCACCTCAACATTCCCATTTTGCATTATTGCCATTTCCCCTGGCTTTATGTCCGCTATTCTTTCAACCCCAAGGTTGCTGTAGGCGCTTGTCTCCGATGCAATGAATGCCTTTTCATCGTTCACAGCATAGCTCAATGGCTTGAACCCGATTGCGTCCCTCACACCCAAAATTGTGCCCTCTGCGTTCAGGTAAACAAGGTTGTATGCGCCGTCAAATATCCTGTCAAGATTTGAGAAAATATCCTTGAAGTCGGCCTTTTTTTCACCAACAAACTGCTTTGCAATGTGGTGCATTACAACCTCTGTGTCAACGTTTCTTACTATGTGGTATTTTCCGTTCTCCAATTCGCTTTTCAGCTCTGAAAAGTTTGCCAGGTTGCCGTTGAATGCAAAGCTGAACCATTTCCATTTCCTACCGTGCTGCCTTTCAAAGGGCATTGCAAATTCCTTGCCGTCCGAGCCGCAGGTTGCATACCTCACATGCCCAATGCCTGCCTGGCCAGACATATTCTGCAGTATTGAGTTCCTCTTTGCAGGGTGGCTTGCCCTGAACAGCTCGTTGACTAGGCCCAGCTCCTTCCTTGTCCTTATGAGCAAGTCCCTTTCAGCGCTGTATGTGGATATGCCTGCACTAACCTGGCCCCTGTTCTGCTGCTGGAGCAGCAGCCTGTGCAGGTAGTAGGCTGCGCCGCCCAGTGGCACACCCTTTGTTTTTTTAAAAAGCCGCACTGCGGCAAGGCCGCAGCTCTCATGGATTTCATCCATATAAAGGAGTAAAGGGGGGGTAAAATTAAATATGCTTTGCCCAAAGGCCAAACCAGCATTTTATCCTTTTGGAACCTGCCTTTAGCATCCGCCGCCTGCAAACACATTGTTCCTGTACTCTGTGTAGATGCAGCAGGTTTCAGAGCAGTGCGTGCCAGAGCCGGTGTACTTTTCGCAAACCATCTGCGGTGTCCAGTCATCCACATAGTCTTCCATGTCAAACTCAACGCATTCCTGCTGCCATGCAGTCCAGTCCTTGCCACCGCATCCTGTATGCCTTGACTCATACCTGCAGGAGTAGCTTCCGATTTCAGTGCAGCCGCTCAGGGCAATTGCAAGAACAAGCAGCCCAACCAGAAAAATTGCCTTCTTCATGCTCCCCCTATAGTGCAAACCCCTATTTTAGGGTTTCGGAAGCTTTTTTTGGATGCGTTAAATTCAAATCAAAGCCGCCCCATATAAAATTAGGTGAAAATAGTGGAGAAAAAGGTTTTTACTGTTGTTATTGAAAAGGATGGAGAAGGCTGGATTGTGGCTTATGTTCCTGAACTGCAGGGCTGCCACACCCAGGCCAAGTCAATGGACGAACTGCTTGAAAGAGTGAAGGAGGCAATTGGCCTCTGTTCTGCTGCCTACTTATAGACGTTTCTTCTGTGCCCTACTTTTAAAACGAGGATTAGCAGCTTTTTTCTTTCAATGTCTGCTATTACTCTATAATGCCCAACCCTTAGGCTGAAAGCGTCTTCACCAACCAGCTTTTTGAAATGGTCTTCTGGCCTGATTCTTGCCCTTTCAAGGGCGGAAATAATTCTCCCCTGCACTGGTTTCTCAAGCCTTTTAAGCTGCATTTCAGCCTTGTTTGAAAAGATTACCTCGTACATTTACAAACCCAGTTCTTTTTTCACCTGGGCAAGGCTCTTGGCCTTTCCGGATTTTATTTCCTTCCTTGCTTCCGCCAGTTCCCTTTTTGTTTCCTCTGAAAGCTCCATTGTGTCCTCAATCAGGTCCCAAATCACGCTCTCATAGCTCTCTTTAGCCTGAAACTTTCGGCCCTGCAATTCCTGCCTCAATTCCTTGCTGATCTGAATAGTAGTATCCATATTAACTATATAAGCCACTATAGTATTTAAGGCTTGCCCCTCTTTTGCTTTTTCGGAATTGGCTTTTTCTGGTCTTCCAGGAGCCAGGCTGTTGCCATCATTGTGCAAACCCCCAGCCCTATTAGCCCATGGAAATAAAAAATGTCTTTAAAAATAAAGCCAACGGTGAAGAACACTGCCCCCATTAGGAAACCTCTTGCCCTGTCTTTGCCTGTTGCCACAAGCGTTTTGGGTTGCCTTGCTTTGAATGAATCCGGGAATGAAATCAAAGCAGTTTCTCCGCCTCCCCCCCTTAACACAAGTGTTTTTGGTTTCTTTGTTTTCACTGAGGCAGTGAGGGAAACCACCCAGGAAATAACAAAGAAAATTGGAAGCGCGTAAAAGGGGGCTTCTGCGCCGGGAAATGGATAGTAACCTAAAAGAAAAGCGAGTGCAATTGCTGCAAAAGCTATTGCAAGCAAAAATTTCAAAAAATCGTCCAGCCTGTGCTTCTTGCTTGGAACAAAGGATTTCAAGCCTTCAATTAGGCTGTTTTTTGAGACAAAGGATTCAATCTTCTTCATTGCAACCGTTTGGAACGCGAGGAACACCAAAATCCAGGCACCGCCCCAAAGCATTAGAAGAATATTGTTTAAGTAAAAAATAAATGCCTGAAAAATTACAAACCCAAAAGCCTGCATCAGGAAAAAGGCAGCAACCGCACCCCAAAAGGATTCAACTAAAAGCTCTTTCAGTTCACCAGCACTGCTATTCCTCGGCTTTGATAG
>JAFGDB010000076.1 GCA_016932355.1 Candidatus Iainarchaeum sp.
ATGGATTTCAAAAGAGGGTTGCACACCACAGTGCAGTGGTACAAGGAAAACGAAAAATGGTGGAAACCGCTGGTGAAGTAAAAGGAGATGATAAAATGGTTTTAAGAGGAGTAATTTTGGCAGGCGGGACAGGTTCAAGGCTTTTGCCGCTCACCAAGGCAACAAACAAGCACCTGCTGCCGGTCTACAACAAGCCAATGATATACTACCCAATTGAAATGCTCAAGTCAGCCGGAGTGAAGGACATTCTTATAATAACAGGAACATACCACGCAGGCGACATATTCTCACATCTTGGAAGCGGAAAAGACTTTGGGGTGAGGTTCACCTACCGCGTTCAGGATGAGGCAGGCGGAATCCCAAGCGCCATCGCGCTTGCAGAGGACTTTGTGGGAGAAGACAAGTTCATTTCAATCAACGGGGACAACATTGTATTTGAATCACTCAAAGGGTTTGCAGAGGAATTTGAGAAAAACAAGGAAGAGATGCAGATATTGCTCTACAAGGGAACAAGGGAGGAAGCCCAGAAAAGCGGCGTGGCTGTTTGCAAGGGAAACAAGGTAACAGAGGTTGTGGAAAAGCCAAAGGACCCTCCGAGCAACAATATAATTATTGGTGTTTACTTCCTGAGCCCGAGGTGCTTTGAAATAATCAGAAAACTTAAGCCGAGCGCAAGGGGAGAAACAGAGGTAACAGAGATTCAAAGAGAGTATATGAAAAAAGATTCACTGAGGGCAGAGTTCCTGAAGGGGAAATGGCTTGATGCAGGCGATTTCGAGGATTTGCTGCACGCAAATTTGGAAACAAAGAAGCTTGCCGAAGGCAAATTTTCCAAGGGTTTTTTGCCCAAGCAAAAAAAGCTTGTGGATAATGGGAAGCAGTGAGATAAATGCGCGTTTTGATGCTGAACCCGCCCTTTTTTCCAAAATACAGCAGGAGCAGCAGAAGCCCCTGCGTTACAAAGGGTGGAACCCTGTACTACCCGATCTGGCTGGCTTATGCAACAGGCGTGCTGGAGCAGGCCGGGCATAAATGCAAATTGGTTGATGCCCCAGCCTCTGGAAAAACGCTTGATGATGTGAAAGGCATTGCAAAAAAATTCAGGCCGGAAATGATTGTAAGCGATACTAGCACGCCCTCAATTTACAATGACGTGCACGCCCTTGAGGAATTGAGGAAGGAAACAGATGTGTTTTCAGCATTGGTTGGAACGCACCCAAGCGCTCTCCCCCTTGAAACCTTGCAGTTGAGCGAAAAGATTGATGCTGTTGCAGTGCACGAGTATGATTACAGTGTGAGGGAGCTTGCTGAGAATGTTGAGAAAGGCAGGCTTGGGGAAAAGGACTTGAAGAAGGTTAAGGGAATTGCATTCAGGAGCGGGAAAAAGCTGCAGAGGAACGAGGACAGGCCCCTGATCCAGAACCTGGATGAGCTGCCATTTGTAAGCGGGGTTTACAAAAGGCACTTGAATTACAAGGACTATTTTTACAGCGCGAACTTGTGGCCAGAGGTAACAATTGTTACAGGCAGGGGATGCCCCTTCAACTGCAAGTTCTGCTACTGGGTGCAGGTCCTGAACACAGGCGCATACAGGGTGAGAAGCGTTCCAAACGTTATTGAAGAATTCCAGTTCATTGAAGAAAACTTTCCAGAAGCAAAAGAGGTTTTCCTAGAGGATGACACATTCACGGGGTTTCCGAAAAGGGTTGAGCAGTTCTGCGATGAGAAAGCAAAGCAGGGAATCAAAATAAGGTGGAGCTGCAATGCAAGGGTTGACACAAGGCTTGAAACACTGCAAAAGATGAAGAAAGCAGGGTGCAGGCTGCTGTGCGTTGGCTTTGAGTCAGGTTCGCAGGATGTTTTGAACAATGTAAGCAAGGGCACAACCCCTGCAAGAATGGAGCAGTTCATGCAGGACACAAAAAAGGCAGGCATAATGGTGCACGGGTGCTTCATGGTTGGCAACCAGGGGGAAACAGCTGAAACAATAAGGGCCACAATTGAGCTTGCAAAAAAGCTTGACCCAGACACAGCACAGTTCTTCCCAATAATGGTTTACCCTGGAACAGCCTCCTACAGGGAATTCAAAAAAAAGGGCTGGATTGTGACAGAGGATTACTCAAAATGGCTGGATGAAAGGGGCTGGCACAACTGCATGGTAAGCAGGCCAGGCCTTAGCAACAATGACCTTGTTGAATGGTGCGACAAAGCAAGGAAGGAATTCTACCTGAGGCCAAAGTATATGGGAAAGAAGGCAGTGCAGGTTGCAACAAACCCAAGGGAGGCAAGGAGGATTGCAAAGGCAGGCAGGACCTTCTTCAAATACCTCTGGGAGAACAAGGCAAAAGAAGCAAGAGAAAGCAGGGAGGAGAGCAAAGGAAAGGAAGCTGAAGCAGGCAGGGGAATTGGAACAGGGGAAGGAAAGGGCAAAGGGAATTGAAAGCAGGATAGATAAGGAAGGAAAAGGCTAAGGGAAAACAGGCAGGTGCATGGGAAATGAATGTAATACTTGTTCTGGTTGATGCCCTGAGGGCAGACCACCTTGGATGCTACGGCTATGGGAGAAAAACAAGCCCGTTCATTGACAGGATGGCAAAACAGGGCGCAATATTCAGGAACGCGGTTGCAGCTGCCTCATTTACAATGCCCTCGCACAAGGCGATTTTAACATCAGTTTACGATTACGGGGGCAATCTTGAGAAATTGAATCCTGGAATTGAAACGCTTGCAGAGCTTTTGCAAAAAAACGGCGTTGAAACAGCAGCATTCATAAGCAATGCAGTAACTGCAAGGCAGAGCGGGCTTGACAAGGGCTTCTCATACTTTGATGAGGGGCTGGGAAAGATGGAAACAGGCCGCGGTGAAAAAGGGCAGACTGCAGCAGAGGCAGCTGCATCAGCACTGAAATGGATTGAGGGAAAAAAGGGCAAGAGCTTTTTCTGCTTCCTGCAGGTTGTTGACACGCACGGCCCCTACATTCCGCCAAAAGAGTTTGTTGAAATGTTCAAGGACAAGCAGCTTGAAGAGCAGAACAAGCAAAAGCTTGCATTTAGCAGCAATGATTTGGGTTACAAAAGCATTCCGCAATACCAGCAGGTTAAGGGGGAAAACAAGTTGGGGCAGTATGTTGCAAGGTATGATGCAGCAATAAGGTTTGTGGATTCAGAGCTTGAAAGGCTCTGGAAAAAGCTGCAGGAACTGGGAATTGAAAAGGAAACAGTGCTTATTGTAACATCAGACCATGGGGAAAGCATGGGGGAACACGGATGGCTTTTCTGCCATGGCATAAACCTTTACGAGGAAAGCATTAGGGTGCCACTGGTATTTTCAAAGGCTTATGGAAAAGCGCATTCAATTAAGGAGCAGGCAGGCCACCTTGACCTTGCGCCCACGGTTTTGGAAATGTTCGGCTTTCAAAAGGGAAGGAGAATGCAGGGCGAAAGCCTTATGCCACTGCTCAAAGGGCAAAGCCTGAAAAGGGAAGAGCTTTTCATTGAAATGCACAGCGATGTGCAGTCAAAAATGGTTGACACTGTTGTAAGCGCTGTAAGGGCAGGCAAGTGGAAGTACATTGAAACAAGGAATTTGAAGGGAGAGGGCCAGATAGGGAAAAGCGCTGTAAGAATAATGAAGGGCACGAGGAAATTCGGCCTTGCCCTTGTAAAAAGCACTGCCTCAAAATCTGTGCAGCTCCTTCCCAAGATGCTGATGGCAAAGACAGGCTCTGTTTCAAGGGAACTCTATGATTTGGAGAAGGACAAGGGGGAAAAGAAAAACCTTGCATCAAAGAACAGGCAGCTTGTTGACCTCTTTGGAAAAAAGCTCCAGGGCTGGCGCGAGAGGCAGAAAAGGATTCAGCAGAGTCTGCCAGGGATTGAAAAGAAAATTGATGCAACAGACGAGATGAAGGAAAGGCTTAAGAAGCTTGGATACTTTACTTAGGCATAGAGGGAAAAAGTTTGGTGTAAAGCATGGCAAAGATTAGCGCAAGTGTTGTTGTGCCAGTGCACAATGGCTCAAAAACCATTGAGGCCTGCCTCAAATCCATTCTGGGACAGAAGACTGGCTACCCATATGAGGTAATTGTTGTAGATGACGGAAGCACGGACAGCACTGCTGAAATTGTGAATAAATTCAAGAGCGTGAAGCTGGTTTCGCAGAGGCAGCAGGGGCCAGCAGTTGCAAGGAACAACGGGGCAAAAAATGCAAAGAACAGCATTGTTGTGTTTGTTGACTCGGACTGCATTGCAAACAGCAACTGGCTGCAGGAAATGCTCAAGCCGCTTGAAAAGGAAAGCATTGCAGGGGTGCAGGGAAGGTACAAGTCCCTGCAGAAGGAGCTTGTTGCAAGGCTTATTCAGCTGGAAATAGAGCAAAGGCATGACAAGATGGCTGAAAGGAAATTCATCGACTTTATGGGAAGCTTTAGCGCGGCATACAGGAAACGCGTTTTCATGGAAATGAAAGGATTTGACACAAGCTTTCCAATGGCAAGCGGCGAGGACACAGACTTAAGCTTCAGGATTGCGAAAAAAGGCTACAAATTGTTCTTCAGCCCAAAGGCAATTGTTGCACACTTGCACCCAACCTCTTTCAGGAAATACCTGAAGGTGAAATTTTACAGGGCATTCTGGAGGATAAAGGTTTACGGAAAGCACAGGGAAAAGGTTGCAAAGGACAGCTACACAAGCCAGACTGTGAAGGTGCAGATTGCGCTTGTTTTTCTCTTGGCATTGTCATTGGCTGCAGGAATTGCAATCCCGCTGGGATTTTATGCTGCCGCGCTGTTTGCAGCGCTTCTCTTTTTGAGCGGGGTTCCATTTGCAGCCTGGGCCTTTAAGAGGGATAAGGCGGTTGGCACTGCCGCACCCTTTGTAATCATGGCTAGGAGCATTGTTTTTTCCGCAGGGCTTGTCCTCGGAACATTGAACCAGCTGAGAAGCAGGTAATTGCAGCCTTTTTCTAAAGCAGGCAAAAGCAGCCAAAGAATTGCCAATTGCAATTTTACAGCCTTTCTCTCCAGTACTGCATGATGTCTTCCAGGGTTTGCTTGAATTCTATTTCCGGCTTCCAGCCTGTTTTCTCCCTGAACTTCTTGCAGCTTCCATACAATACAGGAACGTCGCTTGGCCTCATCCTTTTTGGGTCCTGCTCAATGCTGATCTTCTTGCCAGTCATTGAAAGGAGCAAATCAAGAATGCCCTTCATTTTAATAGTGTTTTCCTGGCAGATGTTGTAGACCTCACCAGGCTCGCATTTCTTTACCGCAAGCCAGTAGGCCTTTACAATGTCCCTTACATCTGAAAAATCGCGCTTTGGGTCAAGGTTGCCGACAAGCATCACAGGCTTTTTCTTGCCCTTCTCAATCTCAACAATCTGCTTGCTCCAGTCGCTGCAGACAAAAACCTCGCCCCTTCTCGGGCCTGTGTGGTTGAAGGCCCTTGTCCTGATTATTTTCAGGCCATAGCTCTTGTTGTACTGGTAACCAAGAAGGTCCATTGCAGCCTTGCTCACACCATAAGGGCTTAATGGCCTCAATTCCTGAAGCTCTGTGATGGGCAATTCTGACTCGGCAACATAGCCGTATTCCTCGCTGCTTCCGGCAATCTGAATTACCGGGTTGGACTTGCTGTTCCTAACAGCCTCAAAAAGGTTCAAAGAGCCCATTACGTTTGCATTCATTGTTTCAATTGGCGCGCGCCAGGAAGCCGGGACAAAGCTTTGGGCTGCCAAATGGAAAATGATGTCAGGCTCTGACTCCTCAATTGCCTTTGAAATGCTGTGGTAGTCTGAAATGTCTGAAACAAGCAGGTTCAGCCTGTCCTTTATGTGGGCAATGTTCTCCATGTTGGCGTTCTTTGTCCTGATAAGGCCGGTAATTTCACCATAGCCCTTTTCAAGTATCAGGTCGCACAGGTGCGAGCCCACAAAGCCGTTTACCCCTGTAATAAGTATTTTTTCCATGCAAACCAGCAATTAAAATTTGGTGAGATTTGTTTTAATAGGTTAACTAAAATAGCTTTACTGTTGAATTGTTGTACCAAATCCTTTAAAAGAGTGAGAAAAGCCAATATATACTATATATTGAATTTGCATTGAATTCTCTTTTGGCAGGTTAACCAAGGTGGAGTTATGAGAATAGCCCAGCTATCAAACCATTATGCCCCATGCAAGGGAGGCATAGAAGGATTTGTACAGGCGCTGGCAGAGCTTTTGAACAAGAGGGGCATTTACTGCACAGAGCTGTGCCTCAACAAGTGCTGGGAAAGCGAGGAAATCCTTAAAGGCGAGGAGAAAATAAACAATGTTGTAGTAAAAAGGATGCCTTTCCTGAACCTGCGCTGGCTTAAAATTCCAAGGGGCCTGCTTGGAAAAATCAAGGGCTTTGATTTGGTGCACGTGCACAGCCCAGGATTCTTCATAGACTGGCTTGCAATTACAAAGCCCCTGCATGGGAAGAAGCTCATTGTTTCAACCCACGGCGGCATATTCCACAGCAATGAAATAAAGCTATTGAAAAGGCTCTACTTCAGGGTTTGGTGGGGCCTGATGTTCAAGGCAGTTGACTTTGTGGTCTGCGACAGCCAGCACGACTTTGAGCTGTTCAGGAAAATAGCAAAAAAGGGCAGGATAAAGGTCATTGAAAATGCTGTCCCTGTGGAAAAATACCTCGCGCTTGGGAAAAAGAAGACGAAGAACAGCTTCCTGTTTGTCGGAAGGCTCAGCAGGAACAAGAGGATTGATTTAATGGCAGAGGTTTTTGCAAAGGTTTCTGAAAAGGAAAAAAATTTCAAGGTTTCAGTAATTGGAAGGGACTTTGAAGGCCTGTCCCCAAAATTGAAGGCCAGGGTAAGAGAGCTTGGCCTTGAGAAAAACTTCGCTTTTGAAGGTGAGGTCCCGGAAAAAAGGCTTATGCAGGCTTATGGGGAGAGCGAATTCTTCATTTCAACATCAGCCTATGAGGGCTTTGGAATCAGCGCAATAGAGGGCATGGCTGCAGGCGCAATCCCGCTGCTGAGCGACATTGCAACATTCAACACATTTGTAAAGCACGGCAAAAACGGAATGATAATTGATTTTGCGGAAAAGGAGAAAGCAGCTGAAAGCATTCTGAAGGCAATGCAAATGCCCGAAAGGGAAAAGCAGGGCATGAGGAAAAATGGGGCGGAGAAGGCAAAGGAATTCAGCTGGCAGAGAAAAATAGACGAATACACAGAGGTTTACAGGCAGGTTTTGGGAAAAAGGCAAGCGATTGGAAAGTGGGTGGATACATAAAGGTTTACAGCCAAGTATTAAACAAAAGGTGGGCGTTTTGGAAAAGCTTGTTTCAATAATCATCCTGAACTGGAACGGCATGAAGTTTACAAAGCCGTGCATTGACTCAATCAAGAAGAACACAAAGCACAAAAGATATGAAATAATCATGGTGGACAACGGAAGCAATGGAAAGGAGATTTTGGAATTAAAGGCAATGAAGGGCAGTGACCTGATAAAGGAGCTGATTTTGAACAGCGAAAACAGGGGCTTTTCCGGAGCAAACAACCAGGGGATGGCAATTGCAAAAGGCGATTACTTCATGCTTCTGAACAATGACACAATTGTAAAGCCAGGCTGGCTTAAGGGCCTTGTAGAGGTTGCAGAATCAGACGAAAGAATCGGGATACTGCAGCCAGACCTGCCAGAAAGCATGGATGAAAAGCAGGACTACTGCGGCGGATACATAGACAGCAGGGGAACAGCAAGGCTCACAAGAAAAGAGCCAAACGCGTTTTTCCAGGAGCTTGAGCAGGCGTCGGGCGCGGCCTTCCTCATAAAAAGAAGCGCTTTTGAAAGGCTTGGCTTCCTGGACGAGGGCTTTAACCCAATATACTTTGAGGAGTCAGACTACTGCGCAAGGGCAAGGAAAGCAGGCTTTAAGGTAGGATACACCTCAAAAAGCAGGGTAATACACCTTGTTTCAAAGTGCACCACAGGCCAGGCAAGCAGATGGCAGTATGTTACAGTAAACAAGAACAGGCTGAGGTATGTGCTCCTTCATTTTGGAAAGGCAGGGCTCCTTAAGGCACTTTTCTGGGAGGCGCTCCGCTTCATAAAGAGCATTTTCGGGAGAAAGGCACACTGGATGCTTGCAGCATACTGGGCCAATGCAAAAAACCTGCGCGAAATAATTGTGAAAAGGAAAAGCTATGCAAGGGGCAATTTCCTACTGGGGAATGGTTAAAAAGGATTTTACTGGACAAAAATTAATGCAGAAAATTGTTTTTAAAAACTAAAAAGGGTGGTTTTTTGGCGAAGGAAAATTTCTGGAACGGGAAGAGGGTGCTTGTAACAGGCGCAAGCGGATTCATCGGCTCGCACCTGACAGAGGCACTTCTTAATAACGGGGCAGAGGTAAGCGTTTTCATAAAATGGGACAGCTCTGCAGGGAGCAGGCCGCACATAATGGACAACTTGGAGCCGATTAAAGGCAAGCTCAAGAATGTCCTGAAGGGGGACATAAGCAGCGAGGACACAATGAAGAGCATAAAGGCAAACAACCCTGAAGTCATACTGCACCTTGCAGCAGAGGCATATGTAAACTACATCTTTGACCACCCGGCTGAGGTCTTGAAGGCAAACCTGCTTGGAACGCTCAATGTGCTGCATGCAGCAATGGACCTCAAGGAGCTGAAGCAGGTTGTGTGCACAAGCAGCAGCGAGGTATATGGAACAGCACAAACGGACAGCATTGATGAGCTGCACCCAATGAACCCAACTTCGCCATACGCTGCTTCAAAGGCAGCAGCAGACAGGTACTGCTACTCATACTGGAAAACATATGGGCTGCCGATTGCAATAATCAGGCCGTTCAACACATATGGGCCAAGGCACACATATGATGTAATACCAAAATTCATTGAGCTTGCGCTTAAGAACGAGCCCCTTACAGTTTACGGCACAGGCGAGCAGAGCAGGGACTTCACATATGTCAGCGACATGGTTGAGGCATTCATGCTCATGGCAAGCAGGAAGGAAGCGGTTGGAAAAGCAGTGAATTTCGGAAACGGGAAGGACTACAGCATTAACTTCATCGCAGAGAAAGTAAAGGAGCTGAGCGGAAGCAAAAGCAAGATAGTGCATGTTGAGCAGAGAAAGGCAGAGGTGCAAAGGCTTATATGCAATTACGGGCTTGCAAAAAAGCTTTTTGGATGGCAGCCAAAGGTTTCAATTGAAGAGGGCTTGAAGAAAAACATCGAATGGGTGGAGAAACGGAAGTGAAAGGCAAAAAGGGATTAAGTTTGGGAAGGGAAAGGAAATTTGAAATTAAAAGGAAAAACAGGAAAAAAATTGAAAAATCGGAAGTGAACCGCGTGGCAAAGGAAGACAAGGGCTTTATCAGGGTGCACCCAAGCGCTGTAATTGGAAAGAACGCAAGCATTGGCAGGGGCACAGTGGTCTGGGCCTTTGCACAGGTGGGGGAGAAAGCAGCAGTTGGAAAGAACTGCGTTCTGGGAAACGGGTGCTACATTGACAGGACATGCCAGGTTGGCGACAACGTAAAGGTAATGAACAAGGCCCTTGTTTACAGGGGCTGCGGAATTGGAGACAATGTTTTTGTTGGGCCAGGGGCAGTGATTGCAAACGACAAAACACCCAGAGTTGAAAAAACAAGGGAATTTGATGGAGTGGAGTGGAGCATTGGCGAGCATGCGACAATCGGCGCAAACGCAACAGTCCTGCCTGATGTGAACATTGGGAGAAACGCAACAGTTGGCGCAGGCAGTGTTGTTACAGCGCACGTGCCGGACCACGGCCTTGCCTATGGGAATCCTGCAAAGCTCCACGGCTTTGTCTGCGAGTGCGGTGAAAAGGCCCTGCTTGAAAAGGAAGGGAAGGAAACCTGCCTGATGAAGTGCAGCAAGTGCGGAAAATCATTTTCAGTAAAAAGCGAAGACTACAAAAGAATTGAAAAGTGAACGGTTTTTTGAATGGAATTGAAAGAGAGAATTGCTTTAGCACAGAACTGGCTTTTGCACAGCGGCATACAGGCAAAGAGCGGTGCATTCAACTCATGGCTTGATTTAGATAGTGAAACATACCCCTTTGCATACAGCGAGATAACAGGCTATGCCCTTACAACACTTGTTTTCCTCAATGGGGAAGGCAAGGGAAGCCATATTGAAAGCGCCTCAAGCGCGGCAAAATGGCTTGAGGAAGAGGCAGTCACAAAAGAGGGGGCAGTAAAGGCAAGGCAGTACCATGACGCAAACCAGGCTGACAAAAGGTTTTCATTCAAGGAGGGCAACATTTTCTCATTTGACTGCGGAATGGTCATGAAAGGATTCCTAAGCTTCTACAATCAAACAGGGAAGAAAAGTTACCTTGCAGCAGCAAAAAGGATTGCATCCTTTTTGGATGAAAAAATGGGCAGGAAAGGAGAAATGCACGCTGTTTACAACCTGAACAGCAGGAAATTTCTGGACAGCAGCAGCAAGTGGAGCTGGCAGCCAGGCGCATACCACGCAAAGAATGCAATAGCATATATACAGCTTTCTGAAGCAACAGGTGACAAATCACTTCTGGAGACGGCAAAAAACCTGTGCGAAAGCGCGTTGAAAATGCAGGAGCCAAGCGGCAGGTTTGTAACAAGCGCAAAGGACAAGAGCACACACCTGCACCCGCACTGCTATGCAGCAGAGGGCCTTCTCTATGCAGGCACAAAGCTTGGGGAAAAGCGGTTTGTAGAAGCGGCAAAAAAGGCAGCAGAATGGGCTATTTCAAACCAGGCAAAGAATGGCGGCATAAACCCGTTCTTTGACGGAAGCTGGAACAGCAACCAGAGAAGCGATGTAATTGCGCAGGTGCTCAGGCTTTACTCAGCGCTGAATTCAACAGGAAACATTGAAAAAAAATACAGCGCAAATGCAAAGCTCCTTGAAGAAAGGCTGGTTTCATTCCAGAACCTGCAGGAGGGCCAGCAGCAGGGTGGCTTCTTCTATGGAAAGGAGCTTGACGGAAACCCGAGAAACAGCCTTAACAGCTGGTGCACAATGTTTGCGCTGCAGGCACTTAGCTGGTTTGAAAATTTGGCAGGGGGAAAAGCCCTGAATATGGAGCTGCTCATATAGGTGTTTTGATGGAAAAGAGGATTGCAATCGTTTTTGGGACAAGGCCTGAAATAATAAAGTTCAGCAGCATAATAAAGCACTGCAGGGAACAAGGCATAGGGTTTTTCACAGTGCACACAGGGCAGCACTACAGCCGTGAGATGGGCAAAATATTTTTTGAGCAGCTTGGCCTGCCAGAGCCTGACTTCAGGCTTTCGGTGAAGAGCTCGGCCCCTTTCATGCAGGGCGAGCACACAGGCAAAATGATGCAGGAAATTGAAAAGCTCCTGCTCAGGGAAAAGCCAACTGACGTACTTGTTGAGGGAGACACAAACACAGTGCTTGCAGGCGCGCTTGTAACGGCAAAGATTGCAACTGTAAAGCAGCTTGTTTCATTCAGGCCAAGGCTTGGGCATGTTGAGGCCTGCCTAAGGAGCTATGACAGGAGCATGCCTGAGGAAACGAACAGGGTCATAGCAGACCATGTCTCTGACCTGCTGTTTGCGCCAACAGAACAGGCAAGGGAAAACGGATTGAAGGAGAGCATTGCAAAGGAAAAGATTTTTGTCACAGGCAACACAATAGTTGATGCGCTGCAGATGGTTGAAAAGCGGGTTCAGTCAGGCAATGCGCTTGAGGAATTGAAATTGCGCAGCGGCAGATATGCTCTGCTAACCCTGCACAGGCAGGAGAACGTTGATGTAAGGGAAAGGCTGCATTCAATACTCAAGGGGGTTTCAGAATTCAGCAGGAAGCACGGCATTAAGGTTGTCTGGCCAGTGCACCCAAGAACAAAAAAAATGCTTGGAAAATTCTCAATAGCAATTCCAAAAGAGGTAAGGGCTGTGAAGCCCCTTGGCTTCCTGGAATTCCTGCAGGTTGAAAAGAACGCAGCAATTGTTTTGACTGACAGCGGCGGAGTGCAGGAAGAGAGCTGCATCTTTAGGGTGCCGTGCGTAACACTTAGGGAGAACACTGAAAGGCCGGAAACAGTTCAGGTTGGGGCAAACATTGTTGCAGGCTGGAAACCAGAGGGCATTGCTGAGGCTGCAGAGAAAATGCTTTCAAGGAAGAGAAAATGGCAGCAGCCTTTTGGCAATGGAAAGGCAGGCAAAAAAATAATTGACATTGTGCTCAGGGAGTAGCGCTCTTTATGGAAAAAATCAGGGTTTTGTTTAACACAAGCAGGCATGCTTTCCAGAACAAGGGCGGCGGCGAGGTGCTTTTGCTGAAAAGCAAGCAGCACCTTGAAAAAGAGGGCGTGCAGGGAGAAATTTTTCAGGCTGGAAAAGGCAGATTTAAGGGCTTTGATTTGTTCCACAACTTCAGCATACACAGGAGCTGCTTTCAGCAGATCAGGGCGGCAAAGGAGGCAGGCATTCCTGTTGCGCTCTCACCAGTATACTGGCCGTCACTCAGATACAGCCTGCTGTGGAACAAGGGCCTTGGGAAAAAGGCAAAGGCTGTTGCAGTTGAATTAATCAACATGCTTGATTTTCTTTCCCTGTCAAAAGTTAGGAAAATGTTTCAGATGAGCGATGCAGTCCTTGCAAGCAGCAGGGCGGTTGCAGAAATATACAGGAAAAGGTTCAATGTCCCAAGTGAAAAAATCAGCATTGTCTACAACGGGGTTGACAAGCGCTTTAAGTCGGCAAAGCCAGCGCCATTCCAGTCAAAGCACGGCCTGAAGGGCTTTGTCCTGTATGTAGGGAGGGTAGAGCCAAGGAAAAACGTTTTGTCACTGGTCAGGGCAATGAAGGGCGTTGATGAAAAGCTTGTTGTCATAGGGGGCGCAAAGTCAGGGAGTGAGGCATATTTTGAGCAGTGCAAAAGAGAAGCCGGAAAAAACGTTTTTTTCCTCGGAAAAATTGACCATGAATCAGAGATGCTTGCATCAGCATATGCCGCATGCAAGGTTTTTGCCCTTCCAAGCTGGTATGAGACGCCTGGGCTTGCAGCGCTAGAGGCAGGGCTTGCAGGCGCAAACGTGGCAATAACAAGGGAAGGCTCTACAAGGGAATATTTCAGCAACAAGGCTGCTTACGTCAACCCAAACAGCGTGGAGGACATAAGGGAAAAAGTAAAGCAGCAGCTTGAAAAGCCAAAGTCAAGTGATTTGGCAGCGCACATTGAGAAAAACTTCCTCTGGGAGAACACAGCAACGCAGACAAGGAAGGCATACGGGAAAATTTTAAGGGGCAAGCATGCAGCAGAAATGGCTGGAAACGGCAAGCATGCAGCAAAGGCAGCTGCATTGAAGGGGGGCATAAAAAGATGACAAAATATCTTGCAGTTGTTTCAAGCAAGGCTGAAATCCAAGCGCTGGAAAAATTTTCAAACGAAAAGCTTGCAAGTGAGGACACTGTTATGCTGATAGTGCACCCCTATGCTCAAGGCCAGCAGGCTCAAATTCCCGGCATTGAACCAAAGAACACTGACAGTTTCTTGACACTTGAAGAGAAAATTGAAATTGAAAAAGAAAGGTTCAGGCTTGTTAGGAACTGGTTCAAGTTTGACAGGGAATTTGAACAAGAGCTTTTGCACAAAGGCATTCAGCTTGGCGAGCTGCCCCTTGGCGAGGTTGATGTTTTCTTCAGGGAGAACCTGCGCTTCCTCAAGGGCCTGCTTAATGCAATCAAATCTGAAAGGCCGGATGTTGTCCTCACAGGAAAGGGCAGCGTTGCAGGAAACGCAGTAAGGGCAATCGCAGGGAAAAATGAAATAAAAATAATAAGGTATTTTGAGGTTGGCAAGCAGAAGCTATTTCCAAAATTCCCAAACCTTACAGCAAGAAAAATTTCAGAATCTGGGAAAAAGCTCTCAAAGATAGCGAAAAGCATTGGAAAGCCAAAGGGCAAAAAAACGATTTTTGTCTCAAGCCGAGGCTATATTGACGAGGTGGAGCAGAGGCTGATGGCAATGAAGCAGTTCAGAGTGGTCAGGCTTGAAAACATGCTTCTCAAGCAAAGCCTCAACCCGGCAACTGCAATAAAGCCGGTTTTGGGCAAGAAAGGGCTGCAGCGGAAATTTTCAAGGGCATTTGAAAGCTATAAGCAGACCAGGGGCTTTATGGAAAACATGGTTTTTGAGGGAATGGACATTGGAAAGCTTTTTGAATTCAAGATGCAGCAGTTTGCAATTCTCAACTTCCCTGAATTTGTTTCGCTCATTGAAAGAACTGAAGCGCTTTTTGAAA
>JAFGDB010000077.1 GCA_016932355.1 Candidatus Iainarchaeum sp.
AGGATTTCAGATTCAATTGAGGGAAACGTGGAGAACTTCAATGACGCTGTCCGCAGGTTTAATGAAACCGCCGCCGAAAGCGAGAAGCAGATAAACCTGAGGCTGGAAAAGATTGACAGAAAAATAGAGGAGCTCGATGCCTTTGAGAAAAACTTTGCAAAGGAAATGGGCATAGCCATAACCAAGCTGAAAAAGAAAAGGAAAAAGTGACTACTTCAAAATTCCTTTAATGGGCCTGAGGAGAATCGAACTCCCTGTCTCCACCAGATTAAATGCCTTTTTCCCATGGCTTTCCACTTCAGGAAAAAAGGCTTTGTCAAGGTGGCGTCATACCAATAGACCACAGGCCCCTATAATACAAATTTCCTAAAAACCTTAATTAATCTTTCCCTTAAGCTTGACAACCATATTGCACGCAGTGCAAACGCTTCCGCTTGTCAGCTCGCCGCATTCCGTGCAGCTATTTAACTTGAAGTTCTTTGGCTTTTCCCTTGCAAGCAAAGGCTTTGCCTGCCTGAAGAACTGCAGTATTGAAAACATTGTTCCTGGGTAGGATGCTTCCAAGTGGTTTAGGATTCCGCGAAAGTCATTCCTCTTTGCCTGCCACTTGAAAGGGCAGCACTGCCCCTCAAAGTGCCTAATCCCTGCATAGCCTGCAAAGGAAATTACCTCTGCCTCAGGGCACTGCCATAGCGGCTTTACCCTTGGCACAAGTCCCTTAACCTTTGCAATGCCTGAGATTGGCCCAAGCCTTGCAAGCCTCTGGAGGTCTGCCTCGCAGACATTCATCAGAACGCTTTGGGCCTCGTCATCCATGTTGTGGCCTGTAACAAGCTTGCCTGCCTTCATCTCCCTTGCGTGCTTGTTCAAAAGCCTTCTCCTCAGGACGCCGCAGAAGGCGCACGTGCTTCCAATCTTTTTCTTCGGGCCTGTTTTCCTCATTACGTCAACCATTGTAAAGCCAAACTCCTCCCTGAAAGAAACCCTCCTGAAAGGAATTCCCCATTCCTTGCAGTTTGCTTCAGCGATTGCAAGCGCCCTGTCCCTGTACTTTGGGATGCCCTCATCAACCAAAAGAGCTTCCACAGGGTTGCTTTTTGAAAAAATCTTATTAACCAAATAAAGTGTTGTGCAGCTGTCTTTGCCGCCAGAGCAGGCAACAACAAGCTTTTCCCTTCCCTGCACAAGCCTGTTTTCCCTGATTGTTTTCCTCACGCGCTTCTCAAAAAAGTGAAGGAAGTGCTCCTTGCAGAACTTGTGGGGGCCATAGGGCAGTGAGATTGATGCCTTCTTGCCGCACTGAACACACTTTCCAGCCATAAAAAAAGCCCCTGCAAAAAAGAACTTATCCCACAATTTTTCCGTAAATTTCGTCAACCAGCAAATGGCAGCTTTTGTGGATTTTGTCAACGCTCTGCCCCAAGGCATCAAGGCCTTTTTCGTTGTTCTCAAGCCTTTCAATTCCTGCCTTTAATCCCCTGAAGAGGGCTTCTGCCTCAAAGTGTTCGCCTGCATCTGGCAACATGTCAAGGGCCATGTCAACTCTCCAGGCAAGGCCTGCTGCAAGGCTCTTCACCTGCCCCTCTCTTACACTGCCTGCTTTGAAGAGCTTTTCAAACTCGTGGGCAAGCGCGCACAGCTTTTCAACCTGCAGCAAAAGCATTGAAGCAAACGCATTTCCCTCTGCAAAAATCTCAGCCCACTGCTGCTCTTCAGCCCGAATGTGCTCATTTTCAGACTTGCTTTTGAATTCCTGCTTCATGCTTGAAAGGATTTAGTCATTGCTAAGCTTTAAAAATAATTGCAATGAATTAATTGTTATTGAAATAAAGCCCAAAGCTTATTTTCTTCAATTTTTAGCGTGGTTTGAAATGGGTGCAGCAAAGCATATACAGGAAACCTTCCAGAAGGAAATTGCCGGTGAAAAGGACAAGTCATACGACTACAAGAGGATACAGCACGAAAGGCTGATTGAATTCAGGAAGGAGAAGAGCGCAGTGGTAAGGCTTGAAAAGCCCACAAACATCCCAAGGGCAAGGAAGCTCGGCTACAAGGCCAAAAAGGGCTTTGTGGTTGCAAGGGTCAGGGTAAGGAAGGGCTCTGGACTGCACAGAAGGCCGAAGATGGCCCGCAAGCCAAAGAGAATGGGCATAAACAAGCTTACAAGAAGGCTTAACATACAGGCAATGTCAGAGCAGAAGGCAGCCAGGAAATACAAAAACTGCGAGGTCCTGAATTCCTACAAAATAGGGGATGACGGAACAAAGCACTACTTTGAGGTAATACTTGTTGACGTTAACGCCCCAGAAATAAAGTCAGACAGGGAATTGAACTGGATTTGCAGCAAAAAGCACAGGGGCAGGGCATTCAGGGGCCTGACCTCAAGGGGCAGGAAAAGCCGCGGCCTGAGGAGAAAGGGCATCGGTGCTGAAAAGGTAAGGCCATCCCTAAGGGCAAAAAACAGGGAAGCAAAGTAATTCAATTTTTCAAATTCTTTTTTAATTCTTTTTGGGCTTAATTTTCCCTGCAATGAGCAAGGTATATTTCATAAAGGACAACTTCATAAAAAAGCTTGAGCCCACGCTGAAAAAATTCCCGCTTGAAAAATGGAATGGAAAAAGCGTTGCAGTAAAGCTCCACATGGGCGAGTATGGAAACCTGAACTATGTGAGGCCTCCGATTGCAGGCAGGATTGTTGAAATCCTGAAAGAGGCAGGGGCAAATCCCTTTCTCTATGACTCAACCACAAAGTACAAGGTCAAGCGCTACACAGTGGAAGACTACTATGAAACTGCGCGGAAGAACGGCTTTACAGAGGAAACAATGGGCTGCCCGATAGTGATTTCAAACAATGGAATTGAAAAGGATGGAAAGCTCTTCCCGGTTCATGTTATAAAGGAGATTGCCGAGGCAGACGCAATGCTTGTGCTCTCACACTGCAAGGGCCACCCGTTCACAAGCCTTGGCGCAGCAATAAAGAACATTGGCATGGGCTGCATTGACAGAGACACAAAAAAGCTTTGCCATGACAAGGCAAACATGGTTGTTGACCTGGAAAAATGCGTTGGCTGCGGAATATGCATAAATGTCTGCCCTGTGAACGCAATCAGGGTAGAGGGCAAGAAGGCAGTGATTGACTATGAAAAGTGCTGGGGCTGCGCAAAGTGCTTCAAGGCATGCAATCAGCAGGCAATGTCACCAAAAGAGCTTATGCCTGATACAGCGCTTGCAAGCTGCACACTCCCTGTCCTTGAATGCTTTGACAAGAAGGACTTGCTTTACGTAAATGTGCTTATGGACATAAGCGAGATGTGCGACTGCCACGGGGATGCCAAGCTCGGTGAAATGCCTGACATCGGCTTTCTGGTTAGCGACAACATCCTTGCAATTGACTCTGCCTCAGCAGACCTGATAAACAAGGCATTTGGAAAGGACTTCTTTGATTCAATTGGCTACCGCGACCCAAAGCTTCAGGTGAAGTGGCTTGAAGAGCAGGGCTATGGAAACTCTGATTATGAATTAGTTGAGGTCTGATTAATGCCCGAAAAGGAAAAGCCAAAGCGAAAGCTTCCGAAAAAGAGCAAGAGGCCAAAGCGCAGGTATGTTCTCTTCCAGCTCAGGCAGGGCAGCTGCAATACAGCAAAGCAGGGCTTTGATTTGGTTATGGGCCAGTTCTCAATGGAGCAGAGGAAAGCGCTTGGAGTTTGGTTCATTGAGTTCAGCCCATCCAATTCCAAAGGAATTGTGAGGTGCAATCTGGGCGGGGAAAAGCAGCTTGCAAATGGCATTAATTCAATCCCAAAGGAATTTGGCGCAAAAACCCTGAAAACAAGCGGCACGCTGAAGGCCCTAAAGGGTAAATAGGCTGCCAATTGCAAAGCAATTGCCTTTTTCCCAAGGCTTTTTCCGCAGAAAAAGGCTTTTTGAGAACCTTTTTATAACTTACGTTCTTCAATTAATAGCGTAGAGGGAAAGGAAAAAGGAGACCTGTTTTAGATGTATCCTGTTTCAAGGAGAAGCAGCGCGTATGACCGCGTTGCAACAATGTTCAGCCCTGACGGCAGGCTGTACCAGGTGGAGTACGCCAGCAAGATTGTTGAGCAGGGCACTACAGGCGTTGCAATGGTTTACGACAAGGGCATTTTGTTCGGTGCGGACAAGAAGGTTTCAAGCAGGCTCATTCTCCCGGAGAGCATTGAAAAGCTCTTCAAGGTTGATGACCACATTGGGGCAATAAGCTCTGGGCTTGTTGGCGATGCAAGGAGGCTTGTGCAGATCGCAAGGAAGGAATGCCAGGAGAACAGGATGTATTATGAGGAGAGCATTGAGGTTGAAACGCTTGTAAAGAGGTTGAGCGCTGTAAAGCAGCTTTTCACGCAGTATGCCGGAATGAGGCCTTTTGGGGTGAGCTTCATTATTGGCGGCGTTGACGAATCAGGAAAAAGGCTTTTTGAAACAGAGCCAAGCGGCGCGCTTGCAGAGTACAATGCAATTGCAATTGGAAGGGGCAAGAAAGAGGCAATGAAGTTCTTTGAGAAGGAGTACAAGGACAACCTTCCTTTGGAGGAAGGAATTTCCCTGATGATAAATGCCCTTGAGAAATGCCTTGAGGAAAAGGCCAAGATTGATGTTAATAGATTGGATTTTGCTTTTATTGAAATGGGAAAGAAGTTTGAAAGGGTTCCAAAGCAAAAGCTGAAGTCTATTTTAGGGAAAAAATGATTTTTTGTTTGAATTAAGGGGTATAAGCTTTCATGGTCAAACTAGAGGATGCCGTAACGGCAAGACTGCAATCTCACGGTGAAAAATTCGAGATACTTGTTGACCCTGACCTGGCCCTGAAGCTCAAAAAAGGTGAGAAAGTGAATTTTGACAGCCTTCTTGCAGTTGGAACAGTTTTCAAGGATGCGGCAAAGGGCGAAGCCCAGAGCCCTGAGGCAATGAACAAGGCCTTTGGCTCGGCAGATGTTGCAGTTGCGGCAAGTAAGATAGTAATGCAGGGAACAGTCCATCTGACAACAGAGCAAAGGCGGGCAATGAAGGAGGCAAGGGAGAAGGAGCTTATAGAGTTTATTTCAAGGAATGCTGTTAACCCGCAGACAAAAGCGCCCCATCCGCCAAAGAGGATTGAGAATGCCCTGGCTGAGGCAAAGGTGAGGATTGATGAATCAAAGTCCATTGAGGAGCAGCTGCCCTCAATTTTGAAGGAGCTGAAGAAGGCAATCCCGATTTCAATGGAACAGCTGCAGATTGCGGTGAAGGTTGGCCCTGAGCACAGCGGGAGAGCAAGCAGTGTTTTGCACAGGTTTAAGGTTGTAAAAGAGCAGTGGCAGAATGATGGAAGCGTTATTTCAGTTATTGAACTGCCGGCAGGCATGAGGCAGGATTTCCTCAACGAGCTTAACAATGTCTGCCATGGCAGTTGTGAAACAAAAATTTTGCAAGGTGATTGAATTTTGGAGAATGAGCAGATGGAAAAGGAGACAAGGAGAAAAAAGATTGTTGTTCCAGGCGAGCTTGTTACAGAGGAGAGGAAGAGGATTGGCTCCCACGTTTTTGTTGACGAGGGCAAGGTTTACGCTGACAGCCTTGGCATAAGCTACCCTGATTCCAGCACAGCCTCTGTTGTGCCATTGCACGGTAAATACATCCCTGGGAGGAACGACCTTATTGTGGGCATTATTTCAAACGAGACATTCAACAGCTACATAGTGGACATAAACAGCATATACCACAGCTTTATTTCAAAGGATTCCGTAAGGCATGAGCTGAAGAGGGGCAGCATAATAAGCGCTATAATACAGAATGTTGATGAGATAAACGAGGCAGACCTTGAGGACATAAGGGTTTTCTTTGGAGGGGAAGTAATTGAGGTAAGCCCTGTAAAGGTCCCGAGGATAATCGGAAAAAACGGCTCAATGCTGAATGTCCTTAAAGACAACACAGGCTGCAACCTGATTGTTGGAAGGAACGGCTGGGTTTGGGCAAAGGACGGAAACTTAGGCCTGCTTGTAAAGGCAATAAGGCTGATTGAAAGGGAATCACATTTAAGCGATTTGACCAACAAGGTTGAGGCTTTTTTAAAAGATGAAAAGGGTGAAACGAAGAAATGAAGAAAAAAGACAAAGTTGACTATGTTAAGAACGGAAAGAGGCTTGATGGAAGAAAAGTTGATGAGCTCAGGCCAATAAAGATTGAGGCCGGTGTTTTGCAGAGGGCAGACGGCTCTGCCTACCTTGAGTGGGGCCAGAACAAGGTTCTTGTGGCTGTTTACGGCCCGAGGGAAGCCCTTCCAAAGCACATCCAGAACCCTTACAGGGCTTTGGTTAACTACAATTACAGGATGGCTACATTCAGCGTTCCTGACAGGAAGTCTCCAAAGCCTGGGAGAAGGGAAATTGAGATAAGCAAGGTTTCAGGCGAAGCCCTGGAGAGGGCAATTTTCCTGGAAAGGTTTCCAAACACAACAATTGACGTTTTTGTTGAAATCCTTGACAGCAATGCAGGCACAAGGGTGGCTGCTCTGAGCGCTGCAAGCGTTGCGCTTGCAGATGCAGGCATTCCAATGAGGGACCTTGTGAGCGCTGTTGGCGTTGGAAAGGCCGGTGGCGAGGTAATACTTGACCTGAACAAGGCTGAGGAGGATGCGCCTGACGCTGTTGACATGCCGATTGCAATGCTCCCAAGGACAAAGGAAATTGTCCTGCTGCAGATGGACGGCCTTTTTACAAAAAAGGAGTGGCAGAAGTCAATGAAGCTTGCGGAGAAAGGCTGCGAGCAGGTGTATGAGGCCCAGAGGGAAGCCCTGAGGAAAAAGTTCCTTGAAGCAGAGAAAGAGGATAAGAAATCCAAAAAAGCAGGTGATCAGTAATGGAGGAAACTATTTGGGATTTGAGGACTGACAAGACAATTGCCGCAATCAAGGAAGGAAAAAGGCTTGACGGCAGGAAATTTGACGAATACAGGGAAGTGAAGATTGTAAATGACATAAGCGAGAACGCTGATGGCTCAGCAAGGGTTTTGCTTGGCAAAACAGATGTTATTGCAGGAATAAAAATGGTTCCAGGCGACCCATACCCCGACAGCCCGGATGAGGGCACAATCAGCGTTGGGGCAGAGCTCTTGCCTCTGGCTTCACCAAGCTTTGAGTCAGGCCCTCCAAGGGAGGAGGCAACAGAGCTTGCAAGGGTTGTTGACCGCGGCATAAGGGAAAGCAAGGCAATTGACTTCAAAAAGCTCTGCATAAGGGAAGGCGAGCTTGTCTGGATTGTCTTCATTGATGTTTACACAATGAACCATGACGGGAACCTGTTTGATGCCTGCAGCATAGCTGCGCTGTCATCCCTGCTCAAGACAAAGATTCCAAAGCTTGAGGCTGACAGGGTTGTTGCCCACGAATATGCTGGAAAGCTTGCCCTTGCGAGAAAGCCGTTGCTTTCAACATTTGCAAAGATGGCGAACAATGTTGTCCTTGACCCAATCCTTTCAGAGGAGAAGGCAATGGAGGCAAGGTTCAGCTGCGCAACAACAGAGGATGACTGCCTATGCGCTTTCCAGAAAGGCGGCGGAGGCAGCTTTACTGAAAGCGAGATAGACAATTGCATTGATGTTGCTTTCAAGAAAGCAAAGGACATAAGGAAGCTGTTGTAATTGGCCTGCATAAGGCTGGTTTGCAATTGGCTTGAAAGTTGAAGGGAACCTGAATGGTTTTAGAGTGATTTGCCATGGGAAAAACAAAGAAGGTTAGGACTGCAGGCAGGCTTGGCGCAAAGTACGGCGTGGGCATAAGGAAAAGGCTGCTTAAGATAGAGGACAAGCAGAAGAAATACTATGTCTGCCCAAGCTGCGGCTTTGAAAGGGCAAGAAGGGAGGCTGCAGGCATTTACTGCTGCAGGAAATGCGGCAACAGGTTTGCCGGAGGCGCGTACATTCCTGTAACGCTGCCCGGCTCCATAGTGGGGAAAATGGTTTCCCAGAAGAGCTTTATGCCAAAGGTAAAGGAGCTGCTGGTTGCCTCAGAGCCCCATGAGAAAAAGCCAGCTAAGCCTGGCAAGGCTGAAGAGGCTAAAGAAAAGCCTGTTGAGCCTGAGACTGCTGAAGAGCCTGCAGAGAAGCCTGCCAAGCCTGAGAATGCTGAAGAAAAGCCAGATGAAGAAGGGGTAAAAAAGAAAAAGAAGAGAAGGCCAAGCAAGCCAAAGAATAAGCCGAAAGGCAACAAAAAATAATTTTTAAATTTTGGACATGCAATTTTGGCAGGAAAAATGGTTGTTAAAACTGGAGGTTTTTTGTAATGCCATACAAATGCGGTAAGTGCGGTGAAATAATAAAGGAGCTGCCTGAAGGCGTTATAAGGTGCCCTGTGTGCGCTTACAAGGTTTTGTACAAGGTAAGGGACCCGATTGCAAAAGATGTGCAGGCAAGGTAGGGGGCCCTGTTTTGAGCAGATATGAATTGCTTGCAAGCATAGGCTTTAGGGAAAAGGCAAAAGCTGGCTTTGTTTTAAGGGCCATAGGGCCTGAGCTAAATGCGCCATATGCAAGGAGAAGCAGCACATCTGTTAAAATTAAAAACACTGGCATTGTTATAAATATTAAATCTGAAGACCCCGCTGCTTTAAGGGCAGCCGCAAACAGCATAATTAATTCAATTATTTTATCTGAAAGCGTTACGGAGGTTAAGTAAATGGTTGATGAAAGGCAAGCTAAAGCAAGGGAATTTGAAAGGGACAGGAGCCAGCTATTCACAGTTTCCGCGCAGAAGCAGCAGCTGCAGCTTCAAAACAGCAGCCTGAAGCAGGCCTTGGAAGAGCTCTCCAAAACAAAGGAGAAAAAGGTCTACAAGGCAGTTGGAAACATCCTAATTCAGGCAGAAACAGGAAAAGTAAAGAAGGAACTGGAGGATAAGCTGGAGTCGATTGAGCTCAGGATAAAAACCTTGCAGAAGCAGGAAGACAGCCTTGTAAACAAGCTCAACAAGCTCAAGTCAGATATTGAGTCAGGGCAAACAGCTGATGCGGCGGAAAAGAAAGAAAAGAAGTGATGCTTTTGTTCGCCCTTTCTTCTTTCAAAAGAAAAAAGGTTTTGATAGTAACCCACAGCGGCTGCGACCTTGACGCCATTGCAGCAGCCGCAGCACTCTACTTCTCCCTTAGCAAAAGGAGCCAGGTAAAGATACTTGTTCCAGACCACATTGCAAAGCCTGCAAAGGCCTTTGCATCAAAAATGCACATCCCCTATTCCATGAACTTAGGCAGCAATTTCAGCAGCTTTGACTGCCTGCTTATTGTTGACTTCAATTCCCTTGAAATGGCCGGCAGTGCAGCCAAGGCGATAAGGCAGTTCAACGGAAAAATTTTCCTTATTGACCACCACAGGAAGGCAAATGAAAGAATCGGAAAAAATGTTGCTGCTTTCATAGACCAGGATGCGGTTGCAAGCTGCGAGCTGGTTTTCAGGCTTCTGCAGAGGTCAGGGAGTCCTTTAGGGAGGAGGGAAGCAACATGCATTGCAGCAGGGATTGTTGCAGACAGCGCATATTTCTTAACTGCGAACAGCAGCACTTTTTCAATAATGGCAGAAGCGCTTGAGAAAAGCGGGAAAAGCTTTTCCGAGCTCTTAAGCCTTTTCAGCATCCCAAAAAGCTTTGACCAGAAGATTGCTGCATTGAAGGCTGCAAAGAGAAGCAGGATATTCAGGCTTGGAAAATATGTGGTTGCAACCTCTGATGTGGGCGCATTTGAGGCAGACGCTGCCTCAACGCTTGTGAAAATAGGGGCAGACATTGCATTTGTCGGGGATTCAGAGGAAGGCAAGCTCAGGGTAAGCGGCAGGGCATCCCAAGCAGTGCTGAAAAGCGCCAGGTTTGACCTTGCAAGGCACGTTTTCCAGCTTCTCCCCAAGCAATTTCCAGGAAGTGGAGGGGGCCACGCAGGCGCAGCAGGCTTTAATGGGCAGGGAAATGACATCAATGCTGCATTGATGCAGTGCGTTAGCCTCACAAAGCAGTTCTTCAGGGGAAAGAAGGGCTTTTTCTTCAAGGAGTATACTTAGATTTTTTCACGCCAATATTATATTATGTATAAGTTTTTTGCAATACCGATTGCTTTTATTGCTTTTGCGTTGCAATTATTTTATGGCGTTTCTTTCAAAAAAGCCTTGCTTGATTGCAATTGCTTTATTCACCCTTTTCTTTCCAGTAGCTTTTGCCGGTTCTGAACTGCCTTCGGGTTCGGGTTATGCTGAAATGCCCTTGATTTCCTCCCCAAGCCCTTCGGTGGAGCGGCTTTTACCTGAAAGCGTTACTCTTTTCACTGTAAGCCCTGATGCCTCAAAGGCTGAAGTGCATGCAATGTCTGATGCAGGGGAAACAGCACCTGTTTCAATCTCAGGCCTTGCCCCAAACACAGAATACTTTATGTATGAGGACAGCCATGCAAATGAAATGCCCTTTACAACTGACGGCAATGGAAGCTATTCCTTTGAGCAGGACATTTCAGAAGAGCACTTTGTCTGGGTGCAGTCTGCCTCTTCAGACACTCTTTTCATTGAAGACAATGCACAAGGCGGTGACTGCGAGGCAAAGTCAATTGGAATATGGGATGCAAGCACGAAAACATGCACTTTGACTGACGATATAGAATTTACAGGTGGTTTGGAGAACAACATTGAATTTGCCTCAAGGGGAATTTCCCTTGACTGCAACGGCCACAGCGTAACAGGAAGCTGGGGCACTTATGGTGTGCTTGCAGTATATGGCAAGGCGTCAGTAAAAAACTGCACAATTTCAGGTTTTGAAATAGGCATCGGATTCTGGAACTATTCCGACTACAATGTTTTGGGCAACACCTTTCTGAATTTACAGAATCCAGTTTTAAGCTATAATGCATCCGACATTTTGGTGAAAGACAACAACATTTTCCTTGTAGGCAGTGCAGTCTCCCTAAATGATGGGACCTTGCATAACGGCGGCTCTGCTGAAATTAATAATAACACCATTTCTGACTCTGCCCGTGGCATATCAACGCGTAGACTGGAGAATGTCTCAATAATCGGCAATGAAATAACAGGCCTGAACAAACCCTCTGGCATGAATTACGGCGTAAACATTGATGGTGCGGAAAATGTCATCTTCAAGGACAACAACATACTTTTCAATCCATTTGCAGATGCGTTTTCAGCTGAAGGGGCCTCATCTGTTCTGGTAGAGGACAACAACCTTTTCTGGAATGCTGATGCTGTTGCCCTCTGTGGTTTCCAGCAGGTTGAATTCAGGCACAACCGGATTGAGGGCGATAATTCTGATTTACTTGCGGGAAGGGTTTGGATTTACAGTATTGGCTCATCAATTTACATAGAAGATAACACAGCCTCTTCAATAGATGCAAACACTTCAGCCCCTACTACTGATGTAAACCTCTTGATTGCAGACAACATAGCTTCATCAATCTCCTTTGGAGGCTTAAGCAGCAATGCCGCAGTCTTCAACAACCGGGTTTCAGGCAGCGGGGACAAGCTTGGCCTTGGGGAGTTGCGGAATTCGCAGGTCTTTGGGAATAACATAGTTTCAACAGGCGGCGACCATGATTCCTCCCTCTTGTCCATTTCTGGTTCAGGCAATAAAGTGTTTGACAACCACATGTCATCCACCTCTGGCATAGGCTATGGGCTTTCCCTTCCAAATTCCCACTGCAATGAGATAACTAACAACACAATGACCGGGGTCAACATTGGTCTAAGAATAAGGGATTCCACATCCAATGAAATAACCTGGAACAAAATAAGCGGAAACAAGTCTGACGGCATAAACATTTCTGGCTCAGCCGACCCCTCAAGCAATGTAATTGAATTCAACGACCTGAGCAGCAATTCAAGGGCCGGCCTTTTTTACCAGGTGGCAGACTACAACATAAATGCGTTCCACAACTGGTGGGGCACAACAGACGAAGCCCAGATTGCTGCAAAAATCAGGGACGGCGTTGATTACCCAGCTCAATACCATTTTGGCTTTGTCAGCTTCAAGCCCTGGCTTGAGTTCCCGCCATTTAGCGATGGGGTTTTGCACCTTACGGAAATGCCCTCCTACACAAAGGAGCAGGAAAACTACAGTGGTGCAGCTGTTGCACAGATGATTCTAAACTTCATAAGGGCAGCTGCCTCCTACCCCGGGTTTTTGCAGGATGGGCTCTACAGCTATGGGTTTCAGTACAATGACCCATTGAATTCAGGGCTGCTTGACTTTGATGCAAACGCTATGGACTCTGTTTTAGGGCATTTTGACCCATATGATGAGGCTGTAACAGGCTATTACGATTACACGGATTCACTGCCTGACGGCAACCCTGCCCAGGGCTACAACTACTTTGTTGAGGCATTTGAAAGCATTGAGGAATACATGCACTACATTGCGCACTGGATGGCCTTTCCTGTAACGCAGGGGGAATGGTGGCTTGACGGCCTGCTTGTTGCAGAGCCAAACACGCCTGCAGCAATACCGCTCTACGGAAGCTATAACCATTGGGTTGCAGTAAACGGCTATGCTGCAAGCGGAAACCCCATTCCTGAACCGCACACAAGGCCATGGAACACAGCAGAGGTAACAATTTACGGGTTCTGGCTTACTGACCCTGATGCAAACGGGATTGGCCAGCATGTTTACGTTACTGCAGCAGATGCAGCTGAAGTATACTTTATGCCAATGGATTCAGGTGATGATTACAACGGCCTTTATGTGCAGGTTGCAGAGCCGCCAATGATGCCTGAGGGCATGGAATTGGATGAAATAATTGGAAAGGTTGAGATTGCAATGCCTGCTGCAAGCCTGCAAAACCTTGGGCTGATTGGGGCTGAATCAAGGGCTGTTAAGTCAAGCTCTGCAGGAACAGGCTTTACTTTGGCTGATTTGGGTGATTTAATGCCTGCTGCAGCTGAAGCCAGCTGGAGAACGCTTGTTGATTCGCCCCTGCTGCTGGATGCTGAGGCTGTTTCAGCATTTGAGGAAGCGGAAATGGCAGAGCCCTTGCTTGTAAAGTCAGCGAAAGACTACTACCTTGTCCCATTTACTAAAGAAGGGCTTACCTCTGCCGTGATAATGCTTGATGCAGAGCAAGGCTACTTCAAGCAGGCAAGCTGGGCAGAGCAGCCATTGCAATACCTTGCTGGTGAGGTGGATGCCCTTGAAATGGTTAAGCAGGCTGCAAACCCAGAGAGAACTGGCAGCATTAAGATTGAGTTTTCGCTTTTGGATGAGGCAAGCCAAGCCCTTTACTGGGAGCAGAGTGAATACAGCAGCAGCCCGTTCAAGCCATACTGGGTTGTAGAAGCCGGGGGCTGCAGCTGGATTGCAACCCAGGGTGGGACTGTTTACCCACTTTCAGATTGCCCTTCCCTTGAAGCAGAGCTCTCTGAAATTGCAGACGCTCCGCCTGAATCTGGCGGCTTCCTAAACCTTGGAAAGTACTTTGAAGTAAATGCTTCTGGTGAAGAAACCTTTTCCCTTACCTTCTTTTACGATGACGCTGACAATGACGGCATTGTTGACGGAACAGGGATTGGGGAGGAAAGCCTGGCTGTTTACTACTATGACAATGCCTGGCTTGCAATTGAAGAATCAGAGAGGGACCTTGCCGGCAACACAATTACTGTAACTGTTGAAAGCCTTTCAGGCTAGGCTTTCACTATTTTAACCAAATCCTTTATGTCCTTTAGGATATGGTCTGCCTTTGCCTCTCCCCTGAAAATCTGGCCATATGCTGCAAGCGCTGTGAGCATTCCAACGCCTTTCGCTCCTTTGATGTCCCTCTCAGGGTTGTCCCCAACAAAGAGAATTTCCTCTGGCTTTAGCCTGAGGCTTTCTATTGCCTGGTTGAAGGGAAGCTTGCTCGGCTTTGCCTGGCCTGTGTCCTCAAGGGCCACAACCACGTCAAAGAATTCAGTGAGGCTCATTTCCGCAAGCCTTAGCCATGCCTGCATTCTGGGTGCGTCGCTTACAATGCCGAGAAGCATTCCCCTCCCCTTTAGCTTTATCAAGGTGTCCCTTACATGCGGGTATGGCACAAGGTGGCCTGACTTTACCCTCCTGTATGCTGCCACGCCGTTTGCAAGAATCCTGTAGTCCATCCTGCCAATTGCCTTTTTCAGGAATTTTTCAAAAATCTTCTGGTCCTCAATGCCGTGCTCTTCATACATCTGGAAAAGCATGCTCAAGGCCCTCTTTTCATCCATTTCAAGGCCTGCGTCAACCATCGCCCTTATTGCCGCCTCGCTGCTTCTCTTCTTCATCTGCATGAAATCAACAAGCGTGTTGTCCAAATCAAACAGAACTGCCTTTACTGCCATGCCCTAACACGCCCCCCTTTTTCCAAATGCCTTTACTGCCATGCAATAATTCCAGCCAAATTATCCTTTTAAAATGTTCCCAAGCTTACGTTAATTGACCGAAAATGAAGTGCCCAAAATGCGGAGTGGAGATGCGCAGGGTTGGCTTGGAACAGCTTTCAGGCGCAGAAGTCTTTGCAACCCTGGAGTGCCCCGCCTGCCACTACAGGACGCAGCAGAAGCAGGGAAGGCCTGGGCTGGTTTGAGCGGGGCAAGAGAATGTCTAATTCAATTTCCCGCAATTTCCAGAAAATATTGCAAAATATCAGCCTGGCCTGCTCCAAATCAGGCCGGCCTTTGGATTCTGTCAAAGTGCTTGCCGCAACAAAGTCCCAGCCAATTGAGAAAATCAATGCGGCAATTGATGCAGGCATTTCAGTCTGCGGAGAGAACTATGTGCAGGAAGCTGAAAGGAAAATTTCTGAAATTGGAAACGCTGTAGAGTGGCATTTCATCGGGCACCTGCAGGGCAACAAGGCAAGGAAAGCAGTTGAATTGTTTGATTGCATTCAGGCAGTTGACAGTGCAAAGCTCGCCCGGAAAATAAACGATGCGGCATCAGGCAAATTCCCAATTTTTATTGAAGTGAACATTGCGAGGGAGGAAACAAAGTTTGGCGTGCCCCCTGAAAAGCTTCCGTCCTTCTATGAAGAGCTCAGGCAATTTCCAAACCTGCAGGTTAGGGGCCTGTTCTGCATGGCGCCATTCCTTTCAGCTGAAGAGGTCAGGCCCTATTTCCAGAAAATGCAGAAGCTCTCGCAGGAGCTTGCCCTGAATGAATTGAGCATGGGCATGAGCAGCGATTTCCAAACAGCGGTTGAGCAAGGCAGCACAATGGTTAGGGTTGGCACTGCCCTTTTTGGAGAGAGGGAATAGCTACTCAAGCTGTTTTATCCTTACAAAGCAGTTCTCGCAGATGAACTTCTCGTTGAAGGTTATGCCCATTTCGTTTGGCTCATTGCAAAGGACGCATGTCCTGCCCCTGCCTGCCGGCCTGATGTTGTCTGACCATGCCCTTAAAAGCTCCCATGAAATCCATTTTGGCAGAAACAATTCCTGCATAACGCTTTTGTCGTTCTGCCTTATCCTTTCAAACTGCGAGGGCATTACCTTCTTGTGCAGGCCTTTCAGTATGCGCACCTTGTCTTCTGCGCCCTTTCTTGCCAGGTCAAGTAGCTTCTCCTCAAAAAAATCGTTTGGCATAAAAATCATTTAAGGTATATTACCTTCCCCTTGTTTTTTACTTTTGACCTTTGGGCATACCTTTCAAGGTAGTGCACAGTGCTTTTGGAAATTCCTGTAACCCTTTCAATCTCCCTCAGTGACTGGTGGTCCTTCCTCATTTCAAGGGCGTGCTGCATCTTTTCCAATGGGGCTGAGATTGGCCTGCCTGCCTTTTTTGCTGACTCCACCCTTATTCCCTTGTTTTTCAGCAGCGCAAGGTTTTTTCCAGGCATCCTGTGCATGCAGCTTTTGCTCATGCTCACCCTTTCCAGGCCTTTGCATTTCTGCAGTATTGCCTCAACCTGCTTTCTTTTCACAGGCCTTACAAAGTGCAGCTGCTCTGCCCCGCCTGGAATGTCCCTCAGCGCGGTTTCTGCTGAAACAGGAAAAATCATGCACAAATTGTAGGACAAAGCAGTATTTAACCCTTGCCCTTACTCCCAACCTTCTTGACAATTGCCCTCTTTGTAGCGTACTTTATCCCGCTAAAGATCTCCTTCTTGTTTACCTTTGGCTTTTCAAGGCTGTAAAACCCCTTCTTTGTTTTTTTCACATATGGGCCGACCCATATCACGTTCTTCCTCTGCCTTACTGTTTCCAGGACTTTTTCAGGGCTCGGCTTTCCCTCAATGTTCATTTCCATTACCCCAAGGCCAATCCTTTCCCTGCTGTGGGCATCGCTGCCTGCTGTAACAAAGGCTGCCTTTTCCGCGAGCTCCAGCGGCTTTGCGCACCTTTCAATTATCTCCCTGCCCTTTTTGTCCAGCTTGTCCTTTGCCCTTCTCCCAAGCCTGTCAAGCCTTGTTTTCCTCCCAATCCTGCTTTTCTCCAAAAAGTCAAAGAAGTTCATCGGCTTCCTTATCCAGTTGCTCCCATAAAATACAGAGCCCAAATGCCCGAACAATCCATTGTATGCCTCTATGCCGATTTCCTGCCTTTCAACAAGTGCCCTCAGCCCCTTTTCCCCCATGAGGTATGCTGCGCTGTCATAGCTCAGCCCCCATGGGTGTGCAATGCTCAATAGAATGCTGTTCTCTTTCGCTATTTCAATTGCCTTTTTTATGTCAAGGTTTTTTTCAATAAGCCCTTCTGCAGAGTAAATGCCTTCATCCCTTCCGTATGCAAGCACGTGCCCAATGCTTGTCCTCAGTTCAATGCCGGGAATCAGCACAGTGCCTGCCGGCTTTTTTTCCAGAAGCATTGAGTATGCCTTTTCAGGCCTGCAGTCAAAGTGCTCTGTTATTGCAACTGCGTCAAGCTTTTTTTCCTTTACTGCCTGCCAGTACTTTTCAGGCTTTTCCCCCTTTTCAAGCAGGTGCGTGTGCATGTCTGCAGTTATTGTTTTCATCCAAGCCAGCCCCTGCTTTTTTCCAGGCCTGTTGTGCAATCCATTGTTTTCATCCAAGCCAAGCCTTCTTCAGTTTAATGATTCCTTTCTTTTCTGTTTCCACCTAAATCAATAAGTGAAGAAAACTATTTAAATGAGAGAAGCGTTTATTCTTTCAGAGGGCTTTCAAATGCTTAACAGCTTTTACGACAAGTTCATTTTTACAAATGCCCTGAAGTACAAGGACAACAATTTTTTCCTCATGAATTTGCCTTTCTTCATCTGCCCAAATGACCTGCTTGTCGGCCTGCTTGAGTCAAACGACCCTGAATTTGAAAAGAGCTTTTACAGCCATGTTAAGAATTCTGCAAGGAACAACCTCGGGCCTGTTTTTGGCACTGATTTCGGCTTCAAGGGGGAAAAGCTTGTTGGTTTCATGGAAAGGTTTTTCGCTGCCTCAGGCTGGGGACTTATCAAAAACGTTGATTTGGATTTTGCAGGCAGCAGGGCAATTGTAAAGGTCTCAAACAGCCCTTTTGCAAGGCAGCTTAAGAGGGGGAGTGCAATGCCTGTTGAC
>JAFGDB010000078.1 GCA_016932355.1 Candidatus Iainarchaeum sp.
GCAGGGCCTGTGCGTTGTTGAGAGCGAGGCCTCTGGCGTTCTTGACAGCTCTGCCCTGAACCAGCTTTTGGATGACGCCGGCTTTCACGAAGAAGAGAAAGCCAAAGCTTTCGAGGTTGCAGAGTCTGTCCCGCTTGCCCAGGCTGTAAAGAGCTGCGTTTTCACAGGCCTTAGGAAAAAGATGTCCTTTGAAACCCTTGTAAAGGTGACTGTTTCAAACAGCAGCAGCAGGGACTGGGCTGATGTTATTGTGGTTGCAAGGATTCCTGATTTTTTAAGCGGGAACATTGAGGACATTTCCTCTGACGTGGAGATGAAGGTTTCAGAGCTTGGGCCTGCAATCAAGTTCACCCTTTCAAAGGTCGGGGTAATGCAGTCCGCAAGCATTGTTTACAAGGTTCCAAAGCTCATATCGCAGGAGGAAGCAGACAACGTTGCCCTGCCTGCCATAGTCAGCTACAGGGAGCTTAGGACTGGCGTGATTCCAAGCATCAAGGCCAAGAGGGAGAAGCCTGAAAAGCAAGCCGAAAAGGCAATTGAAGAAAAAGCCCACGCCAGGAAAAGGCCGAGAAAAAGGCACAAATAGCCAAAATCCTGTTTCTGGAAAAAAATCAAAGAGGGCCTGAATTTTCCAAAATCCTGTTTCTGGAAAAGCCCCCAAAATGGCTGCAAATGGCCCTTTAGTAATTATTTTATACTAAATGCCCATATTATTACTGGTTTGGGCATGAGGTCTCACATTTTCATTTTGTTTGCGCTAATCTCCATTTCCCTAACTTTGCCTGCGGCTTTTGCAGAGCAAAACATAACAGAGCTTAAGGTTGTTGAGGTCAGCTCGCCAATCAGGTCTGGCGAAGCAATTGACTTCGCCTTTTCAGCTGGGAACATGTCAGGCCCGCCGTGCTCTGCACAGCTTACTTACTGGCTTGGCTCAAGCCAGAAGCTTGAGGGCGGCAAAGACAACCTTTACCTTGCAACAGGGCAAAGCGTTACAGAAACAGTTTCATTTACAGTGCCAAGCAATCTTGAAGGCCAGATGCCGCTCTACCTTGAAATGGTCTGCAATGATGCAAACATTCTTGCAAGCAGGATGCTTGAGGTAAAAAGGGTTCTTCCAGCCATACCAAGGTTTACAGGCCTTGCAGTAGACAGGAGCATTGAAGGCCAGGAGGTTGAATTCTCGTTTGGAATTGAATCAAGCAGGCAGCTTGCAGAGCCGCTGGTTATTGAAGAGCAGATTCTGCAGTCAGGCGCTGTTGTCTGGGAGAGAACGCAGAGGATTGAGGAAACAGTGCAGGGCTCTTTCACAACAATAGGGCCTGTCCTGCCTATTGGTGAATACCAGCTTATTGTAAAGTCCGCCTATGCAGGCGAAACAACCGAGGTTGCAAGGCGATTCTCCATGAGGCCAGTGCCCTTCCAGATTCTGCCAATTCTTACGCTTGCATCCCTTGCCCTGCTGTTTGCAGCAGCAGCCGTAATAACAGTGAAATTTATTTTCCCAAGGGGAAGCAGGTTCAAGCAGGGAATTTTTCCAGGCGGCAGGCCTGCTCTGCTTCCAAGGGCGCATGCAAAAAAGGGCAGCCTCTGCATTGTTGAATCCGAGTCCTCAGGGATTCTAGATGAGGTCCAAACCAGCAAGCTCTTTGACGAGGCAGGGCTTAAGGGAAAGAGAAGGGCCGCAAGCCTTGCAGTTGCAGGCCGCATTCCTGTAGAGCAGCTTGTAAGGAGCTGTGTTGTCACAGGCAAGGGCAAAGGCGTATCCTGCAATACCACTGTCAGTGCTGTTGTAAGCAACAACACAAACAGGAACTGGAAAAAGCTTGAGCTGCTTGTATCAATACCTGAATTCATTTCAGAGGACATCTCAGAGGTTGAAGCAGGTGAAAATGCAATGCCCTTGAAGGGAAGCAATGTGCTGAAATTCTCAATTGACAAAATCGGGGCAATGCAGTCTGCAACCATTTCCTACAGCTTTCCCAAGCTTGTTTCGCAGGCTGAGGCAAACAGCATCCCCTTGCCTGCTGTCATTAAATGTGGGGAGGGCCAGCCTCTGGTGGTTGCCCAGGTCAGGGTTGAAAAGGCTGCTGATTCCACTGAATGGCAAAATGTAAAGGATAAGGCGGTTGCAAAGCTGCCTAAAGGCAAGAGAGCCAAAAGCTAATTCTGTTGAAAGGCTTGCCAAGGGCAAATGCCAAAAGCCTGGGCTGTTGAAATTCTGCCCATGGCAGGAAAGCCAAACCAAAACCATAACTAATTAAATAGTTTGCCCATAAATAATTCTATCACAGCATTTTGGAGACGCTTTCAGCATAACAGTAAAAGCTTCTCAAATCGGAGGTGCAGTCAAATGCCGGAAGAGAACGTTGTTTTCGTTGGAAAGAAGGGCACAATGAGCTATGTTTTGGCTGTTGTAACCCAGATGAATCAGGGAGCAAACGAGGTCTTTGTCAAGGCCAGGGGAAAGGCCATCAGCAGGGCAGTCGATGTTGCAGAAATCGTAAAAAACAAGTTTGTGACAAGTGCACAGATATCTGACATAAAGATTGCCACAGAGGAAATAAGCACTGAAGAGGGCAACCCCCTAAAGGTCTCAGCAATTGAAATAACCCTGAAAAAGTGAATTTTTCTGGAAAGGTTTTATTTTTTCTTAACCTTTCAATTTTCCTATTTTTCTTTATAAAAAAATACAAATTTTTGGTTCGAAACCCTAACTTTTTGGCTGTTTTCGTGCAAGGTTCCTAAAACCGAAAGGTATATATAGGTCATGATACTATCATGATACATCATGGGGAGTCATGATTCAATCAAGGAACTGTCAGACATACTGAACAGCCAGGAACTTATTAAAAAGATTAGCCCTAAGTTCAACGAGCTAAGCCTGGACATTCAGGAAGTGAGCAAATACAGCAAAAACCCGATTTTCCTTGCAACGCTCCTGTTCAAGCTTGCCGAGGAAAGGGAGAAAACAAACAAAATGCTCGCAGACATATTTGACAAGTTTGACTCAATAATGCTCAACCTTAAAACAGGGCAGACCCCCTTTGCAAAAGAAAGCATGCCAGTACAGGAGAACAAGCACGACGTGTCGCTTGCAGAGCAAGACCAGATAATAATGCACCTTGCAAGGGCAAACGGCCAGGTTACAGCAGACCTGGTTAAAGCAGAGCTCGGCTACAAGGGAAAGAACGCAGCGTCACAGAGGCTGAACCGCTTATTCAAAGATGGGCATTTAAGAAAAACACAAGCAGGGAGGAAGGTTTTGTATTTGGCAAAGAGTTTATAGAATTGCCTTCTTGTAAACTCCCAACCCCCACCTTCTTTGCCAACTTTCTTCCCTGCCTTAAATGCCCACCTCCTTTGCCTAAATTTTTTCTTTTCAAAAAAGAAAAAATTTGTAAAAAGAAAACCTACTTCAAGACAAAATAATAACGAAGCCTTGGGAAAAATGCCTTTGGCAAACCCTTTTCTTTTTTCCCGAAAAAAGAAAAGCCTTGGGAAAAGAAAAAAGGGAAAAGTTGTATCAAAAGAAAAGAACCAATTGTTTCGCAATCGGTTTGAAGCTGTACCAAATGTCTTATCCCGATATAAGTTCCCCTCTATTTTTAACTATTACATGCGTAAATTGAATAAAAACAAGGTTTGTTGGATAGTGCGCGAGTGTGGGAAAGGCGAGTTGAGTAAGTGGCAGATAGCAAAGCAGATGAAGGTATCAAGGCGCTGGGTAAACCATATCCTTGTTGAGTATGAGAAAACAGGTAGTCTGCCTATTCCTGGAAGACCAGGCAGAACACCGGTGCCAATAACAGCAACTGAAATAGAGTTCGTCAAAAGTTTCAAGAAAGAGTATTGTACGGGGCAATAGGTTTGGAAAAAATACTCACCGAAGAAAAGATGCACATACCGCATAATCGCATACATCAGGTCTTGAAGGCAGCTGGTTTAGCAAAGAACGAGCAGAAAAAGCAAGCTAAACGCAAGTGGATTCGCTATGAAAGAAGGCACAGCAATAGTTTATGGCATACAGACTGGTTTGAATACAACGGATTGCAAATAATCGCCTTCCTTGATGACGCCAGCAGGCTCATTACAAGTGTTGGCGTTTTTGACAACGCAACAGCAGAAAACGCAGTGCTTGTATTAAACAAAGCGATTGAAGAATATGGTTGCCCAAAGCAACTATTGTCAGACTGGGGAACACAGTTCACAGCAGACATTTTCAAAGAACGATTACAGCAACTGAACATAAAGCACATCAAAACCAGAATCAAACACCCTCAAACCAACGGCAAGCTTGAACAATGGTGGCAAACCCTGCAACAAACAGCAGAACACTTCGGAGACCTACAATACGCAATATGGTTCTACAACAACAAAAGGCCACACATGAGCCTAAACAAACCAGACAAAATAGTAACCCCAATCCAAGCATTTAAAAACAAACAAAGGAGAACAAGCATATGAAACCAAATCATAGAGGGGAAGTTAATTCAGGACAACACAGACCAAAAGAAAACTTTTTATATAAGTAAATGCAATATCAATCCAGATGGACGGAGACATGCCTGAGGAAGCCCTGGGAAAAAAGCTGAACAGGAAAACGCTAATCATTATAGCAGCTGTTGTCATCTGTTTGATGCTGGTTGTTTCCATTGCCCCTGCTTTTTTGGGTTACAAGTTTGAGATTTGGGAATTTCCTTTTTTGCCTTCAGGAAAGCCGATGCAAATGCTTGTCATTGGAGAGCCAAGCATTGACCTGTTGGGCGACCTTGACAGCCAGAGGGACCTTGTATATTACCAGGTAAAGAACCCTGCAGACCTTAAGTTTGCCCCAAGGGAACAGCTTGCCCAGTATGACATCATACTTCTTGACCAGCACCTTTACCCCCCTGAAGAGAAGTACAGCAAGAGCGTTTCAAGGACTCTGGGTGAGGCCATTGAAAACTATGTAAGCAGCGGAGGCAAGCTGATTGTTGTAATGGATTCAGGCATTTACCAGAGCGGAGGCATTTACGGA
>JAFGDB010000079.1 GCA_016932355.1 Candidatus Iainarchaeum sp.
AAGCCTGTGGTGGAAAAATGCCGAAAATTGACCCCTGGGGAAGCAGTTCAATAAGCAATTACCAGCACGTGTTCAGCGAGTTTGGCCTAAGCCAATTCCCTGAAAGCATGAGGAAGCAGCTCAAGCACCGTTTTTTTCAGAGAAACATAGTAATTGCGCACCGCGACTTTGAAAAGGTCCTGCAAAGAATTAAATCGCGCAAGAGATTCATAAACATCACTGGAATTGCCTCTTCAGGGCAGTACCACCTTGGCCACAAGGCTGACATTGACCTCTTCAAATTCTTCAAAAGCCAGGGTGCAATAAATTACTTCTGCGTTTGTGACCTTGATGCTTATGCAAGCAGGCCAAAGATTAAAACACTGCAGGATGCAAAGGAGATTGCAGTTCAGAATGCAGCAGATGCTTTGGCGCTTGGCTTGGGTGAAAGGGACATTTATGTTCAGAGCAACAAGGAGAAGGAATACTACTGCTTTGCATTTGAATTGGGGAAGAAGATTACTGCAAGCACTTTTGAGGCAATCTACGGGCACCTTGACCTTGGAAAAGTCAGCGCAAACCTGCTGCAGTACGCTGACATACTGCACGGCCAGCTTCCCTCATACAGCGGGAAGATGCCGAGCATTACTGGAATTGGCCTTGACCAGGACCCGCATGCCCGCGCTGTAAGGGACCTTGCAAAAAGGCTTCCCTGCAATTTGGAAGTGCCCTCCTTTATTTACTTCAGGCACCAGTCTGGCTTAAAGGAGGGAAGCAAGATGTCGTCCTCTGAGCCTGACACTGCCATCTTCCTTAATGATTCTGAGGCTGATGTCAAGAGGAAGATTGCAAACTGCTTTACTGGCGGCAGGAACACTGCAGAGGAGCAAAGGAAGCTTGGGGGAAAGCCTGAAATCTGCAAGAAGTATGAGATTGACCTTTTCCACCTTGAGAGCGATGCAAAGCTCCGCGACATTTTTGAGAAGTGCAAGTCAGGAGAGAGGCTGTGCGGTGAATGCAAGCAGCTTACCGCAGCCTATCTTTCAAAATTCCTGAAACAGCACCAGGCCAAGGCAAAGAAATCAATGCCAAAGGCCAAAAAGATTGTTTTCGGGTAAAAGCCCTTCTTTTTAGAAAAAAGAAAGCCTTGGGAAAGAAAAAACTGTTTTAAATCCAACAAATTATTTTTCTTCCTCAAGTTTTACTGTTTCAATTTCAATTTTCGGAAGCTTTTCCTTCAAATCCTTTAAGAGCTTTTTGAAGAACTGGTTGTCCTGCCAAACTAAAATGATTTTGTCAGCCTGTTTCAGCATTGCAGTGTGCTCTATCTTTGTGAAGGTGTCGCCCCACTCCATGAGGTCCTCGCAGGTTTTCTTCTTTTTTCCAATGGCCTCCTTCAGCTGCTGCATTAAAGCGTTTGCGTGCGCTATTTCCCCTGCTGCAAAGCCAAACTGCCCTGACATTGCCTTTGTGTCAATCACAAGAAGCACTATTATTTCCTTTGCCTTTGAGGAAAGCCTTTCAATGAATTCAGGGCTTGCCTCCTTCTGCGAAAGCACTGGAACCAAAACCTTCATTGCATCACCCTAAATTCTCCCATGCCTTTTTTTCTTTTTTCCCTTAAACTGCTGCCTTAAAACCTTTCCCTTTCCCTAAACCGCCTGCAGCAAATCCTTCCTTTTCTCGATTATTTCGCCGTCTTCCTTCAGGAACTCGCAAATTATTCTAACCAGCAAAGGGCTTAACCCTGTTTTTTCCGCGAGCTCTTTGCTTGAAATGGTTTTGCTGTTCCGCATTGTTTCAAGCACTTTGCCCGCGTACTTTTCGTAAAGCTCTGTTTCAATGATGTAGAAGAAGCCGTCAAAGCTCTTGATGCCCTTTATCTGGCCGTCCTCAATCTCTTTCTTCAGCTCCTGGCTTAGGGATTTTGCCCTCTGCTCGTTCCTGCATACAACGAAGCCCTCTTTTTCAAGGCTGTACTCGTCAATTGCCTTTTCAGAGTCCTTGCCCTGGCCTTTTTCCATGCTTTGCCCTGCTGCATTTTCGCTGCCCTGCCTTTGCCCCTTTCCTGCACTTGTGCCCTGCTCTTCTGCCTGCCTTTGCCCTTTTCCTTGGGCTGTTCCCTGAGCTTCCTTCTCCTGTTCCTTTCCTGCTGTTTCGCCTGCCTGCTTTCCCTGCCCTGGCTTTATCTTGCCCTCCGTTTCCTCTTTTTCAATTTCCTCCCTTGACTTGTATACTGCCTTCTTGTACTTGCTGCTGAGCTTGAATGCAACCACGCTTCCCTCTTTGAGCATTTCCCTGAACCTTGGCAGCTCTTCCTTGCCTAAAAAGCTTTCAAACTTGCCTTCAACCCTTTCCTTGAGGCTTTTCTCCCTGAGCAGCCTGAAAACCTTCCTGTCAGTTGGGTTTTCCTTTTCAGCCTGCTTTTCTGTTAAAACCCATATCCCTGGCCTTGCCTTAACCAGCTCATACCCTGCATTTTGGCTTAGGCCAAGCTCCTTTGCCTCCCTCTCTGGAATCTGCAATGAAAGTTCATTGCCCTTTTTTGAAACAGTAATTGCTCCCATATGCCCCATTATACATTGGGTAAAACAATTAAAAAGCCTTAATCAATTGGCTGCTTTTGCCGAAAACAGTTATTTGCGCCCTTTCAATAAGCCCTTAAACAAGGCTTAATGCACGCCGCCGAACTTGTATTCCTCTATCTCTTCCATTGCCTCTTCAACTGCCTTGCCTTCCTGCTCTTCCTTCTCCCTGCTTTGCTTTCCCCTGCCTTTTGCCCCAAGGCCCTTTTCCCCCAGGTCAAGTTCACCCTTTCCAAGAATGCTTTTCCTAACTTCAATAAGCCTTGCCCTGATTGCATCCCTTATGAAGTCGCTTCTGCTGCTGAAAAGCCCGTGTTCCTTAATGAGGTTGTCAATTTCCTTTACCAGCTTTGGGTCAATCACAAGAGAATAGCACTTCACTGTAAAATCCCCTTAAACATATAACATATTATATAACATGTTATATAAATTACTTTTGCTTTTTTAAGTATTCAAATGCGCTTGTTGCTGCCACTGCACCTGAGCCTGTTGCAGTGACAATCTGCGCCAGCTCCCCTGTAATGTCGCCTGCGGCAAAAACGCCTTCCATTGAGGTTGCCTTGCTGCCATCTGTAACAATGTACCCCTTTTTGCTGGTTTTCAGGCCGAGCTTTTTTGCAAGCGCATTCCTTGGCTGCGTGCCCACATATATGAAAACGCCGTCAACAGCTAATGCCTTTTCTTTGCCGTCCTTCCTGCCCTTCAACTTTATGCCTTCAACGCTTCCATTTCCCGCAATTTCAGTTGCCTCTGTATTGAGCATTAACTCAATGCCTGACTTTTTAACTGCCTCGCTGTAAACTGCGTCATAGCATGGCTTTGGCATGAATTCAACCAGGTATGTTTTGCTGCATATTTCAGAGAAGAAGAGTGCAGCGTTTACCCCTGAGTTGCCAGCTCCGACCACTGCAACAATTCTGCCCTTGAATGCAGGGCCGTCGCAGGTAGCACAGTATGAAAGCCCCTTTCCATAGAATTCCTTTTCGCCTGGAATGCCAAGCGTTTTGTACTTGCTTCCAGTGCACAGAATGACTGTTTTTGCCTGAACCCTTTCCTCCCCGTTATTAATGTCTAGCTCAAAGCCCTTTCCCTTCCCCAATTTTTTGATGCCTGTTGCCTCTGCTGCCTCCTCCACTTCAACGCCAAACTCTTTCAAATGTTCTGCCATCCTCTGCATTAGCTTTGCTCCCTCAAGCTTTGAAATGCCAGGGTAGTTCTCCACCCATATTGCCTCTGCTGCCTGCCCCCCTAAAGCCTCTGCCTCAAAAATTCTCACTGAAAGGGCTTTCCTCTTTGCGTAAAGGGCTGCGGTAATGCCTGCTGCCCCTGCTCCCACAACAGCCACGTCAATTTCCCTGCTCTCCATGCAATAGGATAATAATTTGGCAAAAGTTAAAAAACAGAGGCATATGCCCTTTTGCAGGTGCAGTTTCTAACAAAATTGCCCCCTTCACCTACCCTTTTAAACAGTTAATATTAATTTTAATATTAATCAGAATTGTGTGATGGTGGCTTGCTTTGAGGCAGTATGTGATGAATGTTGAGCCAAAGCTTATAGCTGAGGTTGACAGGATTATCAAGAAGGAGAAGCTGTACAGCAGCAGGAATGAATTTATCCGCGATGCCATCAGGGGCAAGGTTTTGGATTACAGGCGCTTGCTATTGAGGGCTGAGCTGCGGAAAATAGCCGAAAATGCCTTGGCAAAGGGCTGGAATGGCAAAATGCCTTCAAAAAAGCAGAGGGGCAAAATAGCCGAGGAGTATCTTGCTGAGCGTGGGTTATCACTGGATTAAATCAGCCGGCTCTCTTACCTTTAACAAATTTTCAACTGCTGTAAAGTTCTTTTTGTTAAATGTCAGTAGGATAGTGCAACTTGAGTTGATTGCAAGCGCTGCGTGCAATGCGTCAGAATAGTGGCCTCCTTTTTTGAGAAATTGCCTTGCTGTCCGGGCATCTTTTTGGCAAGCCTCAACTACTTCCACTTCAATTTCCCTTTCCTTAAAAAAACGCAATGTTTCCTCTTTTGGGTAATGGGCAATTTTTTCTATTTCTTGCAGCGCAAGCCCTGATAATATAATAGTGCAGTTCTTCAGGCATTGCTTGAAGAAAAGCTCAACATCCTGGAACATTAGCCTGAAGGGCTTGCCCA
>JAFGDB010000080.1 GCA_016932355.1 Candidatus Iainarchaeum sp.
CATGGCCAGCCCCTCCTCCTCATCCAGCCCATGTACCTTTTCGCTTGCCCTAAGAGGGTTGGCCCAAAGTTGCTTATCACCATCTCTGCTGAGAACCAGCTGTTGAAGTACTTGTCAAAGAAGCTGTAGCTGCTTATAAGGCAGCTGTTCTCGCTGCAGTTTGTTGCCATGTCCGCCTTAAAGCCCTCTGCCTTTACGCTGTTTGGAATGTGCTCCACATTCCTGCTTACAGTTTTTGCCTCAAGCGTGTTTAGGTCGTCCTCGCTCAGGAGGTTGAGCTGCAGCTGCTCGAGCTCTTCTTTGGTGTACTGCCCTGTTTCCTTCGGGTTTCCAAGGATGTCATCTGTTACAAAATCCTTTACATCATTGTAAACGTTTTTGAAGTTGTTGCTTATTCCATATCCGCTGTTCCTTAGTGAAAGCTGCTTGTCTGTTAGCGGGCAGCCCCTTTCAGCTGCCTCAAGCTCTGAAAGGTTTCTGCACTGCCCAATCCTTACAGTGTCATAAAGTGAAACCCCGAATGCAAACGGCCCCTGTATGTACTTCTTCAGCCATGGCACTTCACCCAAATCCATTTTCTTGTCAGGCACTTCATTAAGTATTGCGCTGTTGTTGTCTGTGGTCTGCACAACCATGTCAACAGTGCTGTCTGCCCTGTCTGGGTTGCTTCCCTTGCCTGTGTCAATCTTGTCAATGTTTATGCCGTCTGACTCAATTTCTGTCTTTTCCTTGAGCTTTAAGACCTCTTCCGGCTTCAGGACCTTCTCCTCAGGGTTGCTTTCAGGGGTTTTGCAGTTAAACTGCGTCCTGCTTTCAGCTGTTGGTGCCGGTGCGGTTGTTGCATTGCCTGTGCTTGATGGCATGCCCTCCTCTGCAAATCCTGGGTAAAAGCTCAGGTTGAGCATTAGGCAGATTATGAAAACGCAGGCAATTTCCCTCAAAAACTTTTTTTCCATTTCAGATCTGGCTCCAGAAAAGCAAGTAAAGTACTCCATTCAATATCCATGGGAATATGAACAGCACAATTGCCCATGAGACAAACGCTGTGCAGAAAACCGCCACAAAGGTGTTTGCAATTTCAGGCATTTTGTGCCTTTCCCTTATTTTCTCGCTTGCAAATGACGCAAAGAAGAGCAGCGGCAGCAGCAGGAATGTGAATACCAGTGCTGTTAAAAGGTTCTTTGCAATGGTTGCAAAAACCATCACCCCATAATCAACCAGGGTCAGCTCCATGATGGGGACTGGCGCGCTTCCTGTCTGGGCTCTTTCCATAAAGCTCAGGGCAAAGGGGTAAAGGTAAACAATGAAAACAATTGCAAGCACTATTGCGTATGTTGTTATTCCTGCTGCCTGAATCCAGTTGAGCTTGAATTTTTCCCTGAGCTTTTTGAACAGGTGCTGGCCGGCCAGCACAAGCAGAAAGCCTGGAATTGCAACTATTAATGACATCCTGACAAGGTCAATTAGTGCAAATAAAATGTCTGCAACCAATTCAAGGGCCATATGGAATATAAAATAGGAACTGGTATAAAAACCTTTAGAAAAAGCCCATTCTGCAAAATCCTTGCAATGCCGTTTAATGCTGCCCTGCCTGCCTTGGCAGAGCGTGCTCCCTATTCTCTTAAATCCCTTCCAAAGCTTATAATGCATGTAATTGGGCATTCCCCACCTTCATACTGCCTCTGGCAGCTGTAGTAAACGTCTGTTTCAACCTGCTGGCCTATTTCAATTGAGCTTTCCCCCACCAAAAAGGCAGGGCTTTCAATTGCCCTGAATTCAATGCATTCAGGGGAAATTCCTGTAACCGTGTTTGCAAATGCCCCTGCTGTGTAGGCGCTGTTTGCGGTGAGGACAAGGTTCTCCTCAAAGATAACGCTTCCGTCAGGCGCGTCAAAAGCTTTCTTGAAGCCGTCAAACAGCTTCCTTTTGCTCACATCGTGCCTTATTGATTCAATGTGGGTGAGGATTGCAAAAATTATCACCATTATCAGGACTACCATTACTGCCTCCACAAGCAGCCTGAACCCGCTGAACTCCTGGCCCTTTTTATTCAATTTCAGATTGCCTGGATACATTTCAACCACTACCCAAAGAAGCCGCCCACCACCATGCCTGAAACTATTACGCTTACAAGGAAAACGGCAACTGAAACAGGCAGTGCCTTTGCAAGGTTTATTGCGTAAAGCAGCTTGTTGTCCTCCTCAATTTTGGTGGTGAAGTAAACCATTATTATGACAAGCTCTATTACGTAAAGCGCAACTATTACAAGGAACTGCCAGGGCTTTACCATTGCGTCAAACTGCAGGGCATCAATTGAAAAGCCCTCGGTTATTGTTGCAATCTGGACTGTGTTTCCAACCCCTGTTGAGTCAAGCGCGTCAAGCGTTTTGTCAACATTGCTGCTCTGTATTGTTGAAAGCGTGAGCATTACCACCTTTTGCAGTGCTGTTGTTATTCCAAGGACTACTGGTGAAATGAAGACCGCCATTGTCTTCATCATTGAGGTTGTGTCGCTGATAAGTGTTTTGAGGGTGCGGTTTACCTTTTCGTTGTTGCTGAGCTGGAGTGAAAGCGAAATCAGGGTTCTTGCAGCCACATTCACGCCAAGCCTTACCGAATCAACCATTATGCGCATGCCTGTCTGGATTGTTTTGCTTGGCAGGTGCTTCATGCTCCCATAGTTTGCATCAAACACTGCTGCCTCCAAAGGCATTCCAAGGAGCTCTATGTTTTCAACAGTCCTGCCGAATATCCTCTGGCTCACTTGGAAATCAGGGAGGAATTTTTTCGTGTGCTTCAGCGCTTCTTCAACTGGCCTGTTTTCCCCAAGCCTTGATGCAAGGATGTAAAGGCTGTCCTTGAATTCAGATTCCATGCTAAGGATGTTAAGCTGCATTTTTCTCTTGTAAATGTTCTTATAGTATATAAAGATTGCAACACAGCAGCTTCCTGTTAAAAGCACCCCAAACACCATAACATATGGCGTTACATCATTCTCCGGCTTCATGAAGAACTTGGTCCTCTCTGCATTGAACAATGCCAGGCCCTGCTCTTCACCAAGCCTTGCAACAAGCTCCTGGGCAAACGGGCCGTCATTGTCAAAGTAGTTTGCAGGCTTTCCCTCCCTTGCAAGCACTATTGCAGCTGTTTTGTCCCTTGGTATGAGTTGAAAGCCCTCCTCCCCCAAAATTGAGCGGGGCGGCAGCCCCTCTGCCGAAATAAAGTAGCTTGCCCCAAGCCCTGCAACCGCAACAATAAGGACAACAAACCGCAAATCCAGTGTGCTCTTCCCCAGCCTCATCGTGTTCTTCTTTGGCAGGCCTGGAAAGTCATCAGGTATTCTGGGGATTTCCTGGGTTGGCGGCCTTCTGCTTATCACATCCCTTGCAAACAGGAATGTTACAAGCGGAATTGCTATGTTGTAAATTGATATAAGCACAAGCGGTGTTGCCATTGGCTGCCCGCTGAATGCGCTGCCCACAGGCAGGATGATTATGAGTATTAACGGGAGAAGCACCCCCATGTAGAATAGCAGTACGCTCGGCTGGGAGAGGTCCCTTGCATACTGCTCCATCTTGTTCTTTATTGAGTCAAGTATGCTCACCATTGTGCTGTCAAGCAATTGGTACCTTTTTGCCTCGGTTGTTTCAAGTATGCTTGCCCTTATCTTCATGAGCGCGTGTTTGAACTCATCGCTGAACCTGCCCCACCTGTATGCAAGGTCGTCAAGGGCCTCGCTCATTGTGTTGTAAACGCCCAATTGCACGTCCCATATAAGCCTCTTGAAGTCCTCTGCAATCTTCCCGCTTCCATGCTCTGCACTGAACTCAATTGCTTTCTCCAGGTTTGGGACAAGCTTCATTGACATTATCATGTACCCGATTATTTCCGGAACATAGGTTAGTGCCCTTGTTTTTTCAAGGTTTGCAGCGCTGACAGGGTATCTTTGCACAACATTGGTTATTGCAAGCGCAGCTATGATGAATGGGAGGAAAACATAGACTGGAACAAGCGCGGGCCCAAAGCTCGGGCTGAGCATTTCGGAGAGGGGGGTCACCATTATTACTGCTGTTGCTGCAATCCCAGTCAATATTGTGAGAAAAAGGCAGAACTTGCTTGCTGCAGCCAGCTCCTCTGGCATGAGGTTCCAGTCAAGGAAGTCAACTGCTTCCCTATTTTCCTTGCTGAATTTGCCCCCCTTTCCCAAGGAGGAGAAATGGCTGTTAACCCATTTGCAGAATGAAACAAATTTTGTGACTTTTTTTTTAACAAGCGCTGTTTCCACAGGGCCCTGGTCTGCGCTCAGCCTTATGCTCCTGTAAAGCTCGCCAGGCTGCATGCCTGAAAATTCCCCGCGCCTTTTATCCCCCCTTGGCATTTCTTTCACAACCCGCAATTCATTTTTTCCTGTTCACCCTTGGCAGAAAGCTGTTCTTCACCCAGTACTTCCATTTTCCAAGGATGTCATCATAATCTACCTTGCCTGTCTCCCTTATCTGCTGCTCCTTCAAAAGAAGCAGCTTGCTTTTTGCTGCAGATGTGTTCACTGCCTCAAGCAGCTCAGGGATTTTGTATTTTCTCTTCATTTCCACGAGGAAGGCCTTGCTCTCTGCCCTCATCCTGATGTCCTTCCACATCTCCTTCATTGTAAGGCCTGAAGTCCTGCTTATTTTTTCAAAAAGCTCTGATTCCTTCAAATTGTCTTCAAGCAGCTCAAGGTTGTCCTTTTTTGCATCATAGAGCATCAGGTCAAGGAATGCGGCCTCCTTGTC
>JAFGDB010000081.1 GCA_016932355.1 Candidatus Iainarchaeum sp.
GACAGGTTTATTTTAAGCAAGGGCCATGCCGCTCCAGCCCTTTACGCAGCGCTTGCCCTAAGGGGGGTTTTTCCAGAAAAGCAGCTAGAAGGCTTTCATTGCGATAAAGGCACCCTATGGTGCCATCCAACAAGAGGCTATGTAGCAGGTGTTGAAGCAACAACGGGCAGCTTGGGTCACGGGCTCTCAATCGGCATTGGGATGGCGCTTGCAGGAAAATTGGACAAAAAGGAATACAGGGTTTTTGTGCTTTTGAGTGATGGTGAGTGCGATGAGGGAAGCACTTGGGAGGCAGGCTTGGGGGCAAGCCACTTAAAGCTAGACAACCTGACAGCAATAATTGATTACAACAAACTGCAGGCTTTCGGCAGAACAAATGAGGTTGTTAACCTTGAGCCTCTCTCAGATAAATGGAAAAGCTTTGGTTTTTCGGTAAGGGAAGTTGACGGGCACAACCTTGAGCAGCTGATAAAGGCATTGAAATCTGTTCCATTTGAGAAAAACAAGCCAAGCATGATCATAGCTAATACAATAAAGGGAAAAGGGGTTTCCTACATGGAGAACAAATTAGAATGGCACTATAAAAGCCCGAACGATGAGGAGTTTAAGAAGGCAATGCAGGAACTAAAGTAGGGGAGGAAAAGGTATGAGGAAGCAGTTTGCAGACACGCTTTTATGTGAAGCGAAAAAGAACACTAGTATACTGTTGCTGACCGGCGACCTTGGATTTAGTGTGTTTGAGGGATTTATGCATGAGTTTCCAAACAGGTTTTTCAACATGGGCGTTGCTGAAGTAAACATGGTTGGAGTGGCAGCAGGTCTTGCATTGAGTGGAAAAAAACCATTTGTTTACAGTATCGTGCCCTTTGTTACAATGCGCTGTTATGAACAAGTAAGAAACGATGTTTGCTACCAAAACGCAGACGTGAAAATTGTGGGAGTCGGCGGTGGCTTTTCATACGGAGTCAATGGACCAACGCATCACGCGATATCAGATATTGCGATAATGAGGGCTCTGCCAAACATCGTTGTTGTATGCCCTGCTGACCCAGTTGAAGCAAGTCTTGCAACGATTGCTGCAGTGAAAAACAGAGGACCGGTCTATCTTAGGCTTGGGAGAAACGAGGAGCCTGTTGTGCACTTAAAAGAGCCGGTATTTGAGCTTGGGAAGGCAATTGAGCTGAGGAAAGGCAATGACGCTTCTCTTATTAGCACAGGCAACATGCTGAACAACTGTGTAATTGCAGCAGAAAAGCTATGTGGCAAAGGAATTGAGTGCAGGGTTGTAAGTATGCATACAGTAAAACCGCTTGACAAGAACACGGTGCTGAAGGCTGCAAAGGAAACAAAGGCTGTGTTTTCAGTTGAAGAGCACAGCTTGGTTGGCGGCCTTGGGAGTGCTGTCAGCGAAGTTCTTGCAGAATCAGGGAACCCTGTTTTGTTCAAGAGAATTGCCCTGCCTGACAAATTTGCTTGCAAAATAGGCAGCCAAAAATATCTACAAAAAATCAACATGCTTTCTGCTGAATCCATTGCAGAAACTGTTTTGAAAACAGTGGAAAGTGGGCATTAAACAAATTAGTTAAGTTTTCCTGAACAGAAGGCCCATTCTGAATTTAATTAAATTTTTAAGGAATTCCAGTGCGATATAAAACTTAACACTGCTCTTTCCTTTTTTTCTTTTCCTGTATTCGACCGCAACATCGCCTATTCTGAAGCCTTTCCTTACAGCCTTAACCATAATCTCAGTGTCAAAAAAGCTGTCCATATAGCTTAATTTTAGGGCGTTGTAACAATCCCTTGTCATAATCTTTGGGTAACCGTTTACATCACCAAGCTGATAGCCCAAAAAAAGAGGACAAAACAGCCTGTTATAAACCATACTCTCAAGCCTGCGAAAAAACCCATAGCCTCTTGAAACCCTCCGCCCCTTGCAAAGGTCCAGGTTGGTGCTAACCAATTTATTGAAAACCCTGAGAACAGCGATTGCATCTATTTCATTGTCCCCGCAGGTATATCCCAGGCAATTGCCTCTTGCAACCTGCCAAGCCTGCAGTATCCCATTCCCAAAGCCCTTGTTTTTCTTTACATGAATTACTTTGACCTTGTCGCTCTGCAGAGTGTCAAGAATCTGGGTAGTGGCGTCAACAGAACCATTGTCAACCGCAATTATTTCAAAGCCAATGCCTGCTTTGCCTAAAACGCTTACAAGATCTTTTACAACTGTTTTTGCGTTCTCTTCCTCATTGTAAAATGGGACAGCAATTGAAAGCTCGGGCTTTCCCTTTTTTTCCGACATAAAAAAACACCTTTGCTATTTTAACCTGAAATTGTTTTGAACTAACAAGCTTTAAACAACCTCCAGCTCCAAGACAAATTCAGCTATAATTTAACACCTATGTACCCAAAGTTTCCGGCTTTGAGGGAAATCTTTCGGCTTGAAAGGCCTGTCTTTTTAAGAATAAAAGATAAAACATTTTTAACCTTTGGTGACAATGACAGATAGCCCAGCCAATCATTGAAAGAGTTTACTGTTGAAACATTCCACTGCCGTAGGGTTTGAAAGCTGTTGTTTTCAAAGATTTTTTTAACCGTACTTGAGTCAAACAAATAGATGTGAGACATATTAATTATTGGGCTTTTTTCACCCAACAGTTTTGCAGACAAAGCCTTTGTATCATTGCTAACGCAAAGAATTACACCTTCCTTTTTGAGAAAACTATGGCAGATTCTAAGGAAATGGTTTGGGTCAGTAACATGATCCAGTACAAAAAAGGAACAAATCAAGTCAAAGTAATTTTTCTTAAAAGAGTTCGGCTTTAAAATATCATTAATAATTTTTGGCCGTATGTCTTTTCTAGCAATCTTTAGGCAATATTTATTCGGCTCCAAACCATAAACTTCTTTAAATCCCAGTTCCTTAGCCACCTCAAGAAGGAAGCCATTTCCACAACCTATATCTAAAAAGCGTTCTCTTCTCCTAACAAACTTGGCTGCGGCCGCAACACATTTGCCATAGGACTCCTTTAGGGCCCTTGTCCTTGCCTTACTGTACTTAAATTCCCCGCCAACGTAAAGCTTTTCAATAACAGAAGGCTCAAGAATTGGGTTGCTGTAAATAAGGCCACATCGTTTGCATTCAACAATCCTATAATGCGGATTGCTGGCTGTGCCAGAGTGCTCCTTTCTTGTGGAAAAGGTCTTGCTTTTGATGTCTTTCTCACTAAAATTTTCTTTGTATTTGACTCTGAATGGTTGAAAGCTATTGCAAACAGCGCACTTTGTGTTTATCACAGATCTTCACTTCTTCCAAATTACCTTGCTTCTTCTCTTCAAAAGGAAAAAAATGTATTTTGTCAGCGTACCAGGGTGCCCAACCAAAAGCTTTGAAAACCTTTTAAAAAACCTCAAGGGGTGCTTTAACAAAAGACCTAAGTTGTATTTAAGCATGTAATGGCTGAGCATGGCCTGCAATTCTTCTGGTTTAAATTCATCTGTTTCTATGTTTCCAACATAGTACTCAATCGCATTTTCATCAAAGCCGCGCCTGAATAACTTTTTTTCTTTGCATATTCTGAACAATTCGGTGCCAGGCAAGGGTGTTGCAATCGCAATGCTTACACCATCCAAATCAAGTTTGTCAGCAAAATCAAAGGTTTGTTTTATTTGTTCCTTTGTTTCACCAGGCAAGCCTATTACAAAACAAACCTTTACCAGCATTCCGTGCTTTTTGAAAGTCTTTACAAGCCCCTTAACTCTCTTCAAATTAATTGGCTTCTTAATTATTTTCCACAGAACATCTTGGTTTCCGCTTTCAACACCCAAATCAACCAGGTAACAACCGCTTTCTTGCATCTTCTTAATTAATTCTTCATCAAGCGTCCAAATTGCCAAGCCTTGCGGAACACACCACTTTAAATTGAATTTTCTGTCAATCATTCCCTGAAAAATCTTCATTGCCCTTTCCTTATCCAATGTCAAATTATCGTCAATGAAATGCAGTTCTTTTACGCCGTAATCTTCCACCAATTGCTGTATCTCCTGCAAAACATTTTCAGGGCTTCTTGACCTGAATCTGTTTCCCCAGAACTTTGTTGTTGCACAAAAAACGCATTTTCCACTGCAACCCCTGCTGGTAGTCAAACAGGCGTGCCTCTTGTCTTGATAGGTTAAAGACTGGGGCAGACTTATGCTGAAATACTTTTGCATTGGAAGCAGGTGTCTTGCTGGAAAAGGCAGAGCATCAAGGTTTTCAATGAATTTTGTTTTTGGATTAACAACCGTTTTTCCATTTTTTCTGAAAGCCAAGCCATCAATCTTGAAAAAATTCTTTCCCCCCTGCATCTCTTTCAACAGGTGAAGAAAACTGTGCTCCCCTTCCCCTATGACTATAAAATCAGTGTTTTTATCCTGCATGCATGCAGCTGGCAAAGCACTTGGGTGCTCGCCTCCGGCAACAGTAATTATTTTTTTATCGACACCTTTTACAAGCTTTGTCAGCAAAAGGACGTTTCTGTATTGAAGGGAAAAAAGACAGGTAATTCCGACAACATCTGGAGAAAACTCTCTGATTCTATTTTCAATTTCTTCAAAGCTTAAACCATAACGAATATGTTCTCGGTCAACAGGTTCTTCGTGATTGATGTCTTCAACAACTGCGTCAAGCAATTTTACCTCATATCCTTCCCCCTCCAAGACAGCACCAAGGTATGCAATGCCCAGGGGAACCGTGCAATTCTTAAACAGACCATTCAATAGGGTCATGGGCGGTGAAATCAGCATAACCTTTGAAATTTTCATATTTACATCAACACACCAAAAAGGATTTAAATATTTTTCCCCTAAAAACAAAAAAAAATTAAAGAATTCGGGCCTAATCAAAAGAAAAATGCTTTGGCTCTGCCGTAATCTCATACACTGTTGAGTCCTCAAAGCGCTTAATGAGCTTCACGCCCTGAAACCCAGCAGGGTAATTGCTTTCAAACTGCTCAGTGAAATCAAAACTTGGCGTGTTCGACATCCAGCGTAGCATGGTTACCTTGTCAGGGAGTGAATCAGGCACTAAATCAAACAATGCCATATTGTGGGTTATCACATACTTTACTCCAAGCCCTGCAAGAATTGAAAGCGTTTCATCTTGTGACAAATCCCTTATTCTAGGCTCTAATTCCTGAAAATCTACGCTATATTGCCCATTCAGCAACGGCTTTTTATGCTTTAACTGGTAAAAGACGTAAAAGTTGTTCCACTCCAAAGGATACTCTGCAACAATAAAATCGCCAGGCTGTTCGGCAAGCCATTCATACACTGGCGGCGTTTCACTGACGTCTGTAGCAGGGTATGGCGGAAAGTTTGCAAACTCAAGCAAAATCAATGCCGCAAATGCAATTGTTAGAAGGCTTTTCTTATTTGCACCTCTCACCCTTTCAAGCAAAAACTCTGCGCCGAACCCAGCAAGAACTGCAAGGCAGAGCATCAATAATACTGTGAGCCTAGCATAGGCTCTGAAGAAAGGAACAGCCCTAAATATAAAGAAAGACGGCATTGGAATCGGCAAGTAATCGTACTTCTCCAAGTGCTCAATTACCTCAGTAAGGGGGGCATCCTTCAACTGCGGTATGCCTGTTGCCTGAACCGCAAAATCTTGAAACAAGGGCATTACTGGATAAAGAAGTGGGAAAAAAATTAGCCCAAAAAAGGTGGCAGTGAAAAAATACTGGATTAATTTCTTTCCCTTGTATCTGCTGTAAAGCGCAAGAGCTAGGGGTGCAACAGCCAATGGAACCCCAAAAATGGAGATATACCTAACAAAAGGGCCTATTGCTAGAATGAATACAGCCATCAAAGCAAATAAAAAGAAGTCAAGTGTACTCTGATTCTTTCTCTTGAATATGGCAACAAGTGCCAAAGCAATTGCTGTCAGGCCAACATAGACTGTTGCTCCAATAAAATTCATTCCAACAAGGCTGCTTTGCACAATCGGCAAAAGCGTGCTTCCAAAAAGGGGATGGTAAACAGGTGGTGTAACAAAATGCGTTGGCCAAGCAGAGAGGTAAACAATGTTCATCATATTTGTTCTGCCCCCAAGAGCGCTCTTGAAAAGGTCTGCGTCAGACTGATTTGCCATTGTGGTTATTAGCGGAAGAATTGTAAGTGAAAAGATTAGGAGAAAAACAATTAAAGCAAGAATGAAGTGTCTTGTTTCCCTTAGGAATTGCACAGGGCTCTGCACTGCTTTCCTTGCCCTTGGCATTAATTCATTCCTGTGTATGATTGCCCTGTAAAGATAGAAGATTGCCAGGAAAAGAACAGAGAAGAAAAGATAGTAGTGGCTGAAGAAGCCAGTTAATGCAAGCGTTACGGCAAGAACAATTGCATTTGAGCTGTTTCTCTTTTCATCAAATCTAAAAAGGGCAAGAACAAATAAAGCAATCCAGGCTGTTTGGGCGATGTTTAAGGTTGCTGTTGACCTGACAAGCACAAACGGTGAAAACCCATATATCAGACCGCTTAGGAAACAGGCTGGCTTGCTCTTTATGAAGTGCCTTGCAAGGAAGAAAGCTACTATTGCACCAAGAAAAGGCCCGGAGAAAATTATTAGATTGTAAGCAAACAACTGGGTTGTTAACATTGACAACGGCAGGAATATTAGGAAAGTGAACGGCAGGAACAAGCCAAGCTGGCTTATGTCAACACCAAAGGGGGCGTTAACCAAATTGCTTCTAGTTGAATTCACTCCATTCCTCATATTGTATTCAAGCAGGAAAGGAGTTCTCATTGCAAGGCAGGGATCTCCAAAAGTGCCCATCATGCTGCTGTTTGGCGCAAGGACTATTGGCAGGAAAAACAAACAGGTTAGTAAGAAAAAGAGCGCAATTGCATAGAATTCAGCCCGGTATTTTTCAATCAAAGCAATGCCATTAAACATTTTCAATTACCCTCTCTGCCAAAGAAATCAATCCTTTTTCAGATGTTTTCAATTATCTTCTCTACCCTGTTAATGGTGTTGTAACACCTGCACTCTTCCGAGGTAGCAGCCAAAACAACATCAAAGCTGTGGGCACTGCACTTCTCTTTGCAGACTGCTTCAAATTGGTTCGGGATTAGCATGTAAATCACCCCAAGCGCAAGCCACAATGCAAGCAGCACAATAAAAACCCTTATTGCAAAATCCCTATCCATTCAGCATCAGCCCGCTAACCACAAAAGCCCCTTAATTCAATATCAGCCCACTCAAAGCAAAATTCCCATAATTCAGCACAAGCCCACACAAAGCAGAATCTTTGCCCATTCAACATCAGCTCTTTACAATTGCAAGGAAGCCTTTTGCCATCATCTTAATATCCTCTACATGCCTAATTGATAAAACCCTTTGCATCATATAGCCTGGCCTTAGGTAAAAGCTCATGTAGGCCTTTTTGTGCAGTTCAACAAGGCCCTTCTTGGTTATTCTCTTCGGAACGTAGATTGGGTCCTCCAAAAAGTTGAAGTCTGGGACAACACCTTCAAGCCAGTAAGACTGCTTTGAAAGCTCATGGCTCTTGACAACCTGCTTGTAGGCATCTGTCCCGGGCCAGGGCGTGAAAAAGGTAAAGGTTGCAATTGTGGGGTTAAGCTCCTTTGCAAAGCTTATAGTCTGCTCAATGTCGTGCTTTGTCTCTCCAGGCAGGCCCACAATGAAATAGCCCCTGATTCCAATGCCAACATTCTGCGTGACCTTGAACGTTTCCCTGACCTTGCTTTTTGAAAAGCCCTTCCTTATAGAATCAAGAATCCTCTGGCTGCCGCTCTCAACCCCATATGCAATGTACTCGCAGCCTGCAGACTTCAAGGCCCTTAAAACAGGCTCGTCAATGCAGTCAACCCTTGCCTCGCAGCTGAATGTTAAATCCCAATTTCTCTGCTTCATCATCTCGCAGATTTTCAAAACCCTTTTCTTGTCAACAGTGAAATTATCATCCCAAATTCCAATGTCCCTTGCCTTGTACTTTCCAACAAGCAGCTCCATCTCCTGCATAACCCTTTCAGGGGAGTGCGCCCTAAAGCTCCTGCCAAAAATGTGCTTGTCGCAGAAAGTGCAGTTGAATGGGCAGCCCCTGCTTGTAATAAGTGAGCGGGAGGGAAGCCTTCTTGAGCGGGCCTCGCTTCCAGTGTAAAGGTGCATTGGAAGCAAGTGCCTTGCAGGCATTGGAATCTGGTCAATGTTTTTCAAAAAAGGCCTTTCCCCTGTGAAAACAGTTGTTCCAGCCTTCTTGTAGTAAAGGCCCTTTACCTTGGAAATTGGCTTTTTCCTCTCAAGGGCTGTTGCAAGCTCGCTGATTGTGTATTCGCCCTCGCCGACAACCGCATAGTCTATGAATTCCTGTGAGATCACCTCAGAGGGGATTGCGGTTGCATGCGGGCCGCCGAAAATTACCTCAACGCCTGTGGCCTCCTTAATTGCTTTTGCTGCATCGTAAGCGCGCTTTGCAAATGCAGTGCAGGCGCTTGTTCCCACAAAGTCAAAGTGCTGGGCCTCCCTTGAAATTGCCTCAATTGAGCTTTCCTCTGCAATTCCGTCAATTATCCTGGCCCTGTGGCCAGCCTCCTCCAATACAGCTGCAACATATGCAATTCCCAGTGGCTCAACCTTTGTCTGGGCAACTGCAGCGCCGCCCTTATAGAGATCTTTCTTCAGAATAGGCGGGTTTATCAGCAAAACGCTTGCCAAAGCTCAAAACACCTTAAGGAAACTAATCAAACGATAAGTTAAAAATGGTTAGTTGACCACCTTCAATTAACATGAGGCAGAGGGCAAAGGCAATTCTCGGCATGCTGATGCTATTGCAGTTCCTGCAGTGCATGAACCTGTTCAACAGGCGCCCTTTCATGGATGAGGGCATTTACTTAACCAGCGCATGGATGTACATGCAGGGCGCAATTCCATATGTTGAATTCATACTGGTAAAGCCGCTTGGCATTGTGTGGGCATTTGCAGCACTGTTCAGCCTTGTTGAGCCAACCATATTCAACGCAAGGGCGTTCATGGCTTTGGTTTCGCTTGCACAGCTGGCAATGATTTTTCTCATAGCAAAAAGGGCTTTCAAAAGCGAGCAGGCAGGGCTTGCAGCAGCATTCCTCTTTGTGCTGTGGAACATTCCCTTTTCAAACTACCTTACAGCAAACGAGCCATTCATGGCCTTGTTCCAGAGCATTGCAATCCTCTCCCTATACATATTCCTCTACGAAAAGAAAAGCAGCATTGCATTAGTTGGCTTCTCCCTTTCACTTGGCATTTCAATGCTTTTCAAGCAGACAGCAGCAATATTTGCAGTGCTCTTTGCAGCTGCCTTCATCTGGCTGCACTTGAGGGAGAAAAAGGCTTTGCCTTCTGCAAAAGAATTTGGAATTCTTGCAGCAGGGCTTGCGCTGCCAGGCCTTATAATGCTTGTGCACATCTGGCAGCTGAACGCAATTCCGGAATTTGTTGAAATAATGCTCTTTCCAATCGGCCTGGCTGAATCTGCCTCATTCCTTGTGATTGACTCAAGAATCCTTATAGCGCTTGGGGCATTTGCCTTTGTGCCAGTTGCATTAATTGCGCTCTGGAAGAAAAGCAGGATTGCAAAGGGCAGTGAAAAGGCGCTAATGCTTTTGCTGCTCTGGTTCTTGGCAGGGTTCATAAACATGTTCCCGTTCAGGGGATGCTGCTTCCACCTGATAACAGCGCTGCCTGCAGCCTCTGTTATTGGAGGCTTTGCAATCGCAGCCTCACTGGAGAAGAGGGAAAACAAGCTGCTGCTTTTGTTCACTGCAGCAGTGCTTGCTCTCTCGATTATTGCATCTGTTTCAATGCAGTCAGTGCTTGCAAGTGACACATACTGCTTTGACCAAATTGAGGATGTAGCACAGTATGTAAAGCAGAACACAGGGCCGGAAGAAAGAATACTTGTAATGCCAACAGTGCCAGAGCTTTACTTTTTGAGCAAGAGGCAGCCGAGCGCAAGGCAGCTGCAGTTCTTTGACGAGTTCACACCTGAATTCCAGCAGCAAATCCTTGAACAGGTGAAAGAAAACAGGCCTGTTATGGTAATATACTTCTCACAGCAAAGGCAGCTTCTTTACACAGGCCCAGAGCTGGTTGACGATTACATAAAAGAGAATTACACTGAAAGGGAAGCAATTGCACTGGAGCCAGCCCTCTACAAGTTCTTCAACTATGCAATAATCCTTGAGCCGAATTAAGCTCTAGTTCCCCATGCC
>JAFGDB010000082.1 GCA_016932355.1 Candidatus Iainarchaeum sp.
CACAAGCTGAGCTCAAAGGAAGGCGAGAAAATGGTTTACAAGTGGCTTGCAGAGCAGCAGAGGCAGCTTGAGAGCATGAGAAAGAGGCTGAAAAGCGAAGTGCTGAAGACAAAACTCTACAGCTCGAAGGATTTGGCAAAGCTGAACAGCGCGATAAAGAGGCTTTCAAAAGAGATTTCAAGGCTGCAGAGCAAAAAGAAGAAAGCTGAAAAGGCAAGGAAGAAGGTCAGAAAGAAAAATAAGCCCAAAAGAAAAAAGAAAAGTAAAAGGTAGAGAAAGCAAGGAAAAAGCCCAGGAAAAATAAGCCCAAAAGAAAAAAGAAAAGTAAAAGGTAGAGAAAAGCAGTGGAAAAAATAAAGGAAACAGAAGGGCAAAGCCGAAAAAGGGGCAGAGAAAAGCCGAAGTGAAATTGCAAAATGCAAAAATCCAAGGAAAAAGGGAAAGATGAAGCCAGATGATGAGCTTTATTGAAACACCTGGAGACATTAAAAGGTTTCTTGAAATAATGAGGGTTTTCCTCAAGTACGGGTGGGAATCGGCATTTGAATTAAGCAAGATGAAGGAAAAGTTCCCATTCCTAAGCAGGCTTGAGGGAACGCATATTGGGGGAACAGAAATTCCAGGGCCTGTAAAGCTCAGGAAAATCTTTGAGGAACTGGGGCCAACATTCATAAAGTTTGGGCAGATGCTGAGCACAAGGCCAGACCTTGTCAAAGAGGATTACATAGAGGAGTTGAAAAAGCTCCAGGACCAGGCCCCAAGCTTTGACTTTGTTGAAGTAAAGCACATGATTAAAAGCGAGCTTGGGCAGCCCATAGAAAAAATATTCAAAAAATTTGAAACAAAGCCTGTTGCAGCCGCATCCCTTGGCCAGGTGCACTTTGCAGTGCTGAACAGCGGCCAAAAGGTTGCAGTAAAGGTCCAGAGGCCAGACATAGAGCACACAATTGCGGAAGACCTGAGGATAATAAGCTTTATCGCAGGGCTTGTTGAAAAGAACATCAAAAGCACACAATATTACAACCCGAAAAGCGTTGCAGAGCAGTTTGCCGACACAATAAGGAAAGAGCTTGACTACAACAAGGAGGCAAAGAATGCAGAGAGGTTTGCAAGGAACTTCAGGCACGACAAGGCAATAAACATCCCAAAAATATTCTGGAAGTACACAGGCAAAAGAGTAATAACAATGGAAAGGGCTCCCGGAAAGAAAATAAGCGAGTTCTACAGCAGCAAGGACAAGGCCCTTAAGAAAAGGATTGCAAACAAGTACATTGACTGCTTCTTCAAGCAGATACTTGTGCACGGGTTTTTCCAGGCTGACCCGCACCCTGCAAACATATTTGTCCTGGTGAAGAAAGGCAAGCCAATGCTCAGCCTTGTTGACTTTGGAATGGTCGGCAGGCTTGACTATGACCTTAGGGACAACTTTGCAACGGCAATGGTCCTAATAGTTGAAAGGAACATAAAGGGCCTTACAACACACTTCCAGGCAATGAAGCTCATTGACAGGCTTTACGATGAGCAGCAGTTCATGCTTGACTTAAGCGAAATCATTGACTATTTCTATGATACGGACTACAACAGGATAGACTTCGGCGGCTTTGGAACCGCGCTCATCAAGGTGATGGTAAGGCACAGGATAAGGATTCCAAGGCACTACCTGCTTTTCCTCAGGAGCATTAGCATGGCCCAGGACTCAGTGCAAAAGCTCTACCCCGAAATAAACCTGATAGAGCAGGCAAAGCCCTACATTGAAAAAATACTTGAGGAAAAAACAAAGCCAAGCTACATGCTGAAAAGCTTCAGGGAAAACTACTTTGAGTTCCAGCGCTTTTTCAGGGAGCTGCCTGAAAGCGTCATCAACATATTCAAGAGAATGGAGGAGGAAAACCTCAAGGTATCGCTTGAGGCAACAACAATTGATGAATTAAGCCATTCTCTCAGCAGGAGCACAACAACCTTGAGCGTGAGCATTGTAATGGCAGCACTGATCCTTGCATCAGCAATGCTCCTCAACACAAGCATTCCAACACCGATAGGCAACACAACGGAATTGGGGGCATTCGGCTTTGTAATAGTGCTCCTCATAGGCCTCTACGTGGTGATGAGGATAATCAGGGCATAAAGGTTAAATACTTTGAAAGCATTATTTTACAAATGCAGTTAAGCAAAGCGCTTGCAACAGCACTAACCTTAATCGCAATTGCCACTGCAGGGTACCTGGCCAGCACAGGCTTCTGGCAAGACCAGAAGCCAACAGGCCAGTACACCATATCACTGGCCGGAAACATATACTATGTTGCAATAGAAAACCCATCCTGCTCGGATTCAGGACCAGGTTCAAGCTCACAGCCATGGTGCACTCTTGATAGGGCATACACCTGGTACAGTGGGGAAGGGGCAAAAGTGCAGGAAGGGGACACAGTCCTCTTTAGGAATGGAAACTACGGCGAGTTCAAGGAAAGCACTGCTGACAACCCAGGCGAAAAATGGCTTTTCTACAGGAACGATTGGATAACCTACAAGGCAGAGTCAGGGCAAAACCCTGTGCTTGAAAAAGTTTACATAAGGAACGAGGACAAGTGGGGGGAAATAGAGCACGGAAGGTCCTACTTAATCATTGACGGATTTGAAATAACAAACAGCGCATATGTATATGCTTCCAAGTATGTCCAAATAAAGAATTGCAAGATAACAAACGAGTATTACTACCCTTATAACGGGCTCTATGCCCCGTATTACTATCCAAATGCCAAGGTGGTAACAGTTAGGTCTTCTTCACAGCATGTAACACTGGAGAACAACGACATATCAGGAAATTTCAGGGGGGCAGACATTAGCTCCACAACAAGCGACATTGTCGTAAGAGGCAACACAATCCACCACGTTGGAGAGGACACAATTAGCATTGGAGGCAACAACGTGCTCCTGGAAAACAATTTTTTCTACGACATAGACAAGCACAGGACAACTGTCGGAATTAAAGGAACACAAACAGGCAGCTTTCAAGTAGGGGAAACCATTTTCCAGGAAAGCACACTTGCTGAAGGAATAGTTATTTCAAACCCAAGCAGTGGAAGCATTAGCGCAATACAAACCAACGACAAGGAATTCTGGGAAAAATCAAGGGACGGCGGCACAATAACAGGGCAAACAAGCAAGGCAACCTTGACAGACATCCATTATAGGGATTATGCACACACCGATGCTATCCAGATTCATGCAAATATTCACGACATAATTGTAAGGGGCAATACAATCAAAAGAGAAGAGGGCGGCCAGGGCCTAAAAATGGTTGGCCCGGACAATGTTACTGTTGAAAACAATTTGATTTGGACATCAGTGCCACTGTTTTGGGGAGGCAGTGAAGGAGGCGTTATTTTCAGAAATAACACTCTTGTTGTTCCTGTTGGCTCTGGATGGACTGGCAATTCTTCAGTGGGCTATGAGAGCAAAGAATCAAACAACATGCTTGAAATGTACAACAATATTATTAACTACTGGGGTATGGCTGCAGACAGGCATGACCTTGGGGATGAGCCTGTTTACACCCGCGTTCTTGAGCACGGCAGCAACATATTTGGAAACGACCCAAACGGCAGTGGCGGAGAACTTTACCCTTTTTATGTGGATTACGAGACAGAGCTTGTGAATTATGGCATTGACAGCCTGTTCGTTGACCCTGCAGGGTTTGACTACAGGGTTAGGATGGACAGCCCTGCATGCGACGGCTCAGTGAACGGGCAGCCTGAAGTGGCAGTTGGAGCACTGCCATGCGTCTGCCTGGACAGTGGTGACTGCATATTTGGCGGAAGCTGTGTAAGCGGGGAATGCGTTGGAACCAAGAGCTGTTTTGGGACAAATGAATCATGCGGAACATTTCCGAACTGCAGCAACTGCAACTGGAAAGATGCCTGTTATGGAACAGAATACAGGGATTACTCCTGCAGCGGGGCAAGCTGCACATACAGCTCGCAAGACTGCAGTGGTTGCAGTTGCTCTTGTGGCGGTTATGGAGAAACGGAATCAACAGAGAAGGGCAATTGTGCTGATGGAAAGGATAATGACTGTGACGGCAGGAAGGATTCCACAGACAAGGGCTGCCAGGCCCCAAGCGGCGTGGTTGATGGATATGTTGCATACTACAGGTTTGAGGGAACAATAAAGGATTATGCGGGAAAGCACACAGGGCAATGGCTTGGAAAGAACGAGGAAGTTTATTCTGAAAGGGCAGCGGACAATTACGCACTGGAACTTGATGGCGTTGATGATTACATTGAGCTTGTTAACCATGAAGACTTTGATATGAGCTCAGCACTTACAATATCAGCCTGGGTCAAGCCCATGGGCGTGGGAACAGACACTATATTCACAAAAGGGGCTGTTGACAGCAGTGCGATATACACGCACTATGGGCTTTGGGCAAGCGGAACAGGCCCAGTCAAATTCGTTCTGGAGCTGAGCAGCGATTCAGCAACAGGGGATGTTAGCACAAGCCAGATTTTTGAAACAGGGGAATGGCATCATCTAGTGGGAAGGTTTGATGGAACCACAGGAAGCATATTTGTAAATGGCGAGAAAGTGGCTTCAAAGGAAACAGGGTTCAGTACAATAAGCATTCCAACAGCAAGCTATGATAGGATGAGGATTGGTGGGGAGCAGGTAACAAACAACAAGGCCACCGATTTCTTTGAGGGCGCAATAGACGAGGTTATAATCTACAACAAGGCATTAAGCGATGCGGAAATAGGGGCAATCTACAGGGGCCAAAACATCTGCGGCCACGGAAAAATAATAAGCACATGCTATTGTGAAGGAACAGAGAGAACAACAGGGTACTGCTGCAACGGCACTTACCAGGCAGGCGTCTGCTCAGATTGCCTTGACACGCCGGCGTTGATGGAACAGGTTTCGCGATGGAAACATGGAAACGTTGGAATGTAC
>JAFGDB010000083.1 GCA_016932355.1 Candidatus Iainarchaeum sp.
CTGGATTAAACTAAAGCAGGTATAAGGCATGCGATTCAATTTAAGGCAGGGGCCCTGGACAACAATATTCAAAGGCAGCTTTTTGGGGCACGACCTTGAAATGATGCAAAACGAGGAGGGAATTCTCCTCACAGCAATCTATGAAAAGCAGGGAAGCGAAACAACCGGCGCCTTGCTGCAGGCATTCAACCTTTTCCACGCAATAGGGGAGGTGCAAAACTTTGTTGAAGGCTTAAGCAATGACGCCCTAATCTTCTCAAGGCATGATGGAAACACAACAGTGCACTTTCTGATAGCAGGGTCAAAGCCAGAATACAGCAAGATGTCAGAGGAACTTGTTGCAGAATCGGTTGACAGGCTGATACAGCAGGTTATGAAAAGGGAAAAAGTCCTGTTAGACGTTTCAAAGGCATACGAGCTCCAGCTAAACCCGCTGAAGCAGTGCAGTGGGGACATAAAGCAGGTTTTCTTCAGCCAGCCCTTCATTGTCCCACTGCTCCAAAAGGTGGAGGGCAAAGAGGAGGAACAGCCAGCCCTAGTGCAGGCAGCAGGCCAGGGCGAGGCAATAATACTTGGAATGACAAAGGATGAAAAGCAGCTCAAAGAGCCCCTGCTGTTCTTCAAGAACACGCTTGTGGAAGGGCCAAGTATGCAGCACAGGATGCACTTCCTGCACATCCTTATAGAGAGCGCGCTTATTTCAAACATTGTAACGGTTGTCTTTGACAGCAAGCACTACTTTGAGGGGCTCAGGAGGCCAAACAGGGACCTGGGGGCACTGCAGCGCTACAAGGTAGCAATTGAGCCGATTGGCTTCCCTGTAAAGTACTTCAAGGCAGTAGACAAGGTAAAGGTTGACCTTGGAAGCGTTGACATAGCCGGAATGCTGCAGGCATTTGGATGCGGCGGGGCAACCTCGCAGCTGATGGGCCAGGGCACGACAGGAAAAAGCTTCCAGAGCATTGAAAAGCTGATTGAGGCAGTTGACGAAACAGGCTCTGAGGATAGGACATACATGTTTGAAAGGAACAGGATGAAGAGGATAATCAAGCTAATGGACATCATATACCCTGACCTGTTCAACTCAAAAAACGACCTTGAGGAAATAACAAAGGGATGGTTCAAGGCAATTGGAAGGGCAAGCGTTATAGAGGTTGATGACCTTGATGAAAGGGCCTTGGCAGTGCTTGTAAACAGCTTCCTCAACGAGCTCGCAGACTTCTACAGCAAAAAGCACCAGGGCAAGAAGCTGAACGCGGTTGTTGTAATACCAAACGCTGAAAAGATTTTCCCGGGAAAGCAGACAAGGCTGAGCGGCAACTCGGTAAAGGCATTGAAAAGGCTGCAGGAGTACGGCGTTGGGTTTGCAATGACAGCAGACAGGGCACTTGACCTTGACCCTGCACTAACCGAACTTGCTGAAGCAAGCATAACAATTGTCAAGGAGAACGATGCAGCAGTCCAGCTCAAGGGCAAGAAAAGCTACAGGGCAATGCTCAGGCCAGGCCTGAGCGAGTGCAGCGAAACAGGCCAAGCCCAGGCTTGAAAAAAAAGGCAAGCGGGCAAAAATTATTGGGAAAGCCAACCACAAAAAAAAGGCCATACAGAAAAACAGGCAAAACTCAAAAACCCAGGCTTGATTAATTTAAAAAAAAGCTATTTTTTCCTCTTTTTCTTCTTCTGGCTGCTTTCAGCAAGCATTTCCTTGACCTGGTCAATTGTGGCAAAATTCAGCGGGTTGATTGAGTCAACAACGTAGTGCATTTCCTGCAGCTCCTCCTTTGAGGCCATGCTGTTCTGCATCTGCTGCAGCTCGGTCTGCAAAGAGGAAAGCCTGGTGGCCATTTCCTCAACCTGCTGCTTTACCTCCCCAAATTGCCCCTGGCTGCCTCCAGAGCCGGCTGAGGCAAACTGGCCTGAGGAAAGCTTTTCCTCCAGTGACTTGAGCTTTTTGTTCAAAACAATTAAATTCCTGCCCAGAATCTTTTCGTTCCTGACAAGGTACTTCATCTTCTGCGTTATGACAAGAACAGAGCTGTTAAGGCTCTTTATGTCATCCTGCATCCTTGCAAGAAAGAAGCCAGCCTTTGCCTTTTTATGATCCCTTGCCATAACCCAAAACCTGATAATTAAGAGAACAAACTAGTATTAAATAATTTAGTTAATTCAAATTAAGGGGGGCTTATGCAGGAAAAGACCACAAAGGGCATTTTGCTTGACGTTGACTACGTGAACAGAGAAGAAGGCAGTGCCAAGAAATCAGTGATAAGGCTTTTTGCCAGCACAGGAAAGGGCATTGAAGCGTTTGAGGACTGGAATTTCAAGCCCTACTTTTATGTGAAAGCACAGGACTTGGACAAGGCGGAAAAGGCGCTGGGGGAAGCAGCTTTTGGAGAAAGCAGGGAAGTGAAGGTAAAAAGCATTGAAAGGGTGAAAAGGGCAAATGCAGAAAACATTCTGAGGCTATCCTTTGAGAACGTGCAGGACCTTGTTGCAGCAAGGGCAGAGGTTCTTGGAATTGAAGGCATCCTTGAAAAGGCAGAGCACGACATACCGTTTGCAAGGCGCTGGCTCCTTGACCACGAGGCAGAGCCAATGAACGGGATTGAAATTTTCCTTGAGGGCAACAAGGCAAAGAAAGTGAAGATTGTTGAAAGGGAAAAGCCGGAATTCAGGGTTGCGGCATTTGACTTGGAAACATTAAGCCCAGGCAGGTTTTCAGACCCAAAGCAGGACCCAATACTGATGGCATCGTTTGCAATGGGCAAAGAGGCAAAGGCCCTGGGCAATGGGCAAGTGCTTGGGAAAAATGCCAAGGTTTTGAGCTATGGAAAGGGATTTGGAAAGGAAGTGGATGTTTTTGAAGATGAAAAGGCAATGGTAAAGGGCCTTGAGGAAAGGATAAGGGAAAAAAAGCCGGATGTAATCGCAACCTACAACGGAGACCTGTTTGACTTCCCATACATAAAGGAAAGGGCTGAAAGGCTCGGGCTTGGATTTGCAATTTCAAGCGATGGAAGCCAGCCAAAGCTTATAAGAAAGGGCAGGGACAATGCAGCAAAGCTTGTTGGCGTGCAGCACCTGGATGTATACCAGATGCTCAGGTTCCTTGCAAGGTTTGCAGTGGTAAGCCTTGTCAAGTTTGACCTGGAGAGCGTTGTTAACTCTCTCTACAGTATTGAAAAGGAAAAAATCAAGGCAGAGGAAATAAACAAAATATGGGGGGAAAGGAAAGGCCTTGACAGGCTTGCAGAATACTGCGCAGAGGACTCAGCATACACATTGAAAATTGCAGAACAGTACCTGCCTTTGGTTGTGGAACTCTGCAAGATTGTAAAGCAGCCCTTGTTTGAGGTTGGAAGGGCCTCGGCATCAATGCTGGTGGAATTCCTCATAATGGAGAAATGCTTTGAAACAGGAAGGCTTATTGCAAACAAGCCTGATGATGCAGCGGTGCAGCAGAGGCTGATGCACCCTATAAAGGGCGGCTATGTCAAAGAGCCATTGCCAGGCCTGCATGAAAACATTGCAGTGCTGGACTTCAGCTCACTGTACCCGACAATAATAATAAGCCACAACGTAAGCCCTGACACTGTCGGCTGCCCGCATAAGGAATGCATGGAGAAGAACCTCGCGCCAAACAAGCAGTGGTTCTGCTCAAAGAAATCAGGGCTCATCCCAGAAATACTGGAAACACTTTTTGAAAGGAGAATAAAGCTGAAAAGGCAGGCAAAAAAGCTTGACAGGAAAAGCCCAGAATTTGTCATATTGAATGCAAGGCAGCAGGCCCTGAAAATTTTGCTCAACAGCTTTTATGGCTACTTGCTTTACAGCAGGAGCAGGTTCTACTCAAGGGAGGCAGGCTCTGCAGTAACAGCATGGGGAAGACAGTATGTGCAATGGGTGGGCAGTGAAGCAGAGAAGGCTGGTTTTGAATTGTTATATAATGACACTGATTCAGCGTTTTTAATTATTCCAGCGGCCAAGGAAAGGAAAGATGTCCTTGCATTTGTTGAAAAAATCAACAAGGAATTGCCAGGGGTAATGAATGTTGAGTTGGAGGGCTTTTTCAAAAGAGGGATTTTTGTTACAAAGGAATCAGGCGAGGGCGCAAAGAAAAAGTATGCCCTGATTGACTATGAGGGCAACCTGAAAATCGTTGGCTTTGAATATGTCAGGAGGGACTGGGCTCCAATCGCAAAGGAAACCCAGAGGCAGGTAATCAACGCAATACTTCAGGAGGGCAACCCTGAAAAGGCAATTGAAATAATAAGGGAAAAAATAAATGCCCTGAGCAAGGGCAATGCCAAGAAATCAGAGCTGACTGTCCTCACGCAGATAAAAAGGCCGCTGGAAAAGTATGAAAGCATAGGCCCGCATGTGGCAGCAGCAAAGAAGGCAGCTGCAAAAGGCAGGGAGATAGGCATTGGAAGCATTATAGGCTATGTCATAACAAGGAGCGGGAAAAGCATCAGCGACAAGGCGCAGCTTGCAGAATACGTAAATGAAGGAAACTATGACCCAAATTACTACATCCAGAACCAGGTATTGCCGGCAGTGATGAAAATAATCAGGGAATTCAACGTAAGCAGGGAAGACCTGCTCCAGGGCGGAAAACAGTCAAAGTTGGGCGCATTCAGCTGAAAAAAAGGGAAAAAGGCAAGAACCAGCAAAACCAAGCCCAATTGAATGGAAAAAAAGGGCAATAACCAAAAAAGCCCTGCAAGGGCAACTCTTTTATTTAAAAAGAGTGTAATCGATACAAAAAAGGAAGTAATAAAATGCTGGATAAAAGGTTGGTTTTGACAATTGCAATTGCCCTGCTTCTGATAGGTGAGGCAGGGGCAGTTTTCTACGGGCTGTGCGACAGGGCAAGCATTGAGAGAAGCACTCTGCGCTGTGAGATAAACCAGCCAAAGCCCAGCTTCACCCAGAACACGGTTGACCTATTCTGGGAGAGCGTGCAGGCAGACCAGAACTATTTGGACGGAAGCATAGATGCAATGCTCTGGGCCATAAGGGGGACAGTTGTCAATGTAACGCAGGACACATCACTTGTGGAGCCAAGCTATATTGACATGCCATGGGACCTTGAAATAAGCGGTGACGCAAACCTGCTGTATGATGTATACTGGGACATGAATTCATACACGCAGACAGAGGGCACACACACAGGGATAAAGACAACAACAATAGGGTTAAGCAGGCCTCTTCTAACCATTGCACCGGTTGCTGGAAAAAGAAGCGTCAGGAACATAACAATTGAAAACGATGAGGGCTTTGTAACATACCTCACAGGCGACCTCAGGAGAAAAATGAAACTGGAGATTGAAGGAAACCTCAGCATCTCAGGCTCTTCGCTGGAAAACGCCGAATACGTCAAGGCAAGGAACATCACAATGGCTGATTCCGCCATTATGAAAAACATTGGAAGCATAGAGGCAAGGAACATCTCACTTTCACACAGGAGTGAAATCAATAACATAGGCGAGCTTGGCGAGAAATCAATTCAATTAAAGGACTGCACAACAGGGCTGGAGCTGGACATTGACAGCGGGATAGAGAACCTGCTTGGCGGCATTTCAGTTGAGGGCAACATAACAATAAGCGGGAACAGCAGGATAAAGACACTGCAGCATATCACGGAAAACGTCATTGAGTCAATTGATGCAATAAGCCTGAGCATTTCAGGCTCAAGCGAGATTTCCGGGGTTGGAGGCCAGCCTGGAACAATTGTCCTGCAGGACAGGCTTTCGCTTGACCAAAACAGCTCAATTTCAGGGAGAAAGGGAAACTCAATCAAAAGGGTTGAAGCAGGCAGCCTTTATATGGCGCAGGACAGCTGGATGTGGAACATTGAGAACCTGTTGAGAGTTGGCGGCGGCGAAGAATTCACAATGCTGAGCGGCTCAAAGGTCCTTTCACTGAGGGGCAATGCAGAAAGCTGCGCTGAAATTGAAATGCAGGGCAGCGGAACAAAAATAATGTTCACAGAGGACAGTGAAAGGCAGATGACCGCTCCTGCAATTAACCTAAGTGACGGAGCAACAATAATCTGCCTTGGCGAAACAGAATGCGATTATGAGTTTGTAGAGAAAGTGTGCGGAAACAACCCAGTGGCAGACCTTAACACAATCGGGAAAACAAAAGGGTATGCGCCGCTGAATGCCCTTTTCACAGGCAGCTGCTCTGACACAGAGGGCATTGAAAGCTGCACAATAGTTTATGGCGACAACAGCAGCCCTGAGGAATTCATTGGGACAGCTGTGCACACATACCTGCAGGAAGGGGAATACACTGCAAGGCTTACAGCAGTGGACACGCAGGGCAATGAAGCAGCGGCAGAGCTAACCATAAGCGCGCTTGAAAACCCTGCAGGGCCTGTGGCACCGCCTGATGGAACTGGCGTAGAGCCAGAGCTTGAGCTAAGCGTTTTTCCAGACACTGTAAAGCAGGGGGAAATCCTCTTTGTGCTGATAAACCTGAACACAGAGGCAGAATCAATTACGCTTACAAACGATGCAGGCCTTGACACTGTGGCAAGCAGCCCGGCAGGCTTCCCTGCAAGGGTTGGGCCATTCAGGGTAAGCAAAACAACAAGCCCTGGAAGATACCAGTTTACGCTTATTGGAACAACTGCTGCTGGAAAGGAATTCAGCGGAAGCGCAATGTTCAATGTAACAGAAAGGGAAGGCACTGTATTTGGGGTTGACCTCTTTGTAATTATCAGCATCGGCTTTGTAGCAGTGCTTCTTGTGATTGCAATAATTGCAGTCAAGCTCATAAAGGCAGGCAAGCTAAAGCTGAAGATGAAAAAGAAGGAGCCCCCTGAAAAAAAGGCAGTTGAGGCAATGACCAAGGAAAACCCGCTGGCAGACATAATGCCGCTGGATGAGCTCAAAGAGCACGAGCTGCCGCCCTGGCTCAGAGAAAAGAAGAAGGAAGAGGAATTTAAATAGCGCCTGGCGGCACTATTCTTGGGAAAGGCCAAAACAGGGAATAAGAATTTAAATAGCACCTTGGCAGTCCCCGGGCTTAGGAAAGGCCAAAGCAGGGGGGAGGAATTTAAATAGGTTTTGAACCAATAGCTATTTTGGCAAAAAAAGGCCTTTTTTAGGTGTTTTGGATGGATAAAGAACAGGCTGAAAACTACATAAAAGCAGGCAAAATTCTGCAAAAAACAGTGGAAAAAGCAAAAAAAAGCATTAAACCAGGGCAAAAACTGCTTGAAATAGCCTTAAATATAGAGAAAAACATCCAAGGAATAGGCGAGGGGGCAGGAAAGCTCGCTTTCCCCGTAAACTTGAGCATTAATGAGAACGCAGCCCATTTCACCCCCTCAAGCCAGGAAGAGGCCGTTTTAAAGGCATCAGACGTAATGAAGGTGGATGTTGGCGTGCATGTGGATGGCTTCATTGCCGATGGCGCTTTTACATTAAACCCTGACAACAGCCATGCAAGGATGGTTGAGGCAGCAGAAAAAGCACTGGAAAACGCGCTGGCAATAGCAAAGGAGGGAACCCAGCTGGGCGAAATTGGCTCAGTAATTGAAAAAACAATCGGGGAGAAAGGCTTTAACCCAGTTCAAAACCTGACAGGCCACGGCCTGATGCAGTTTGAACAGCACGCCTCGCCAAGCATCCCAAACATTGCAAGAAAGGACGAGCGTGCTTTGGAAGAAGGGCATGCATATGCAATTGAGCCATTTGCAACAGACGGCAAGGGCTTTGTAAGGGAAGGGCAGCAAAGCGAGATATTTTCACTGGACGAGCCAAGGCCAGTAAGAAACGAGCACGCGAGAAACATACTTGAATTTGTTGTGGAGAAATACCAAA
>JAFGDB010000084.1 GCA_016932355.1 Candidatus Iainarchaeum sp.
AATCTCGCTTGCGTTTCCCTTTACAATGTCAATTCTTGCAAAATCCAAAATTTCAAGCGCTTTCTCATTCCTTAATTTTGTTGCTCCTACGCCAACTGCATCCAATACCACTGGATGCTGTTCACTGTTTGCCTTTTTTGCAGCAGCAATCATGCTTTCCACTAACTCAGGAGTTAGCGTGCCAATGTTGAGGACAAGTGCGCTTGCAATTGCCTGCATTTCCTCCACTTCTTCAATCGCGTGCGCCATCACAGGCAGGGCTCCCACTGCCCTTACAATGTTTGCGCAGTCGTAAATAGTAACCCAGTTTGTTATGTGGTGCACCAGCGGCTTTTTTGAACGCACCTTTTCAAGGATTTTTCCTGCTTCAAGCAATTCAAGTCACTTCTTTTCAGTTGTTCAATTCTAAATTGTTTCTTTCCAGTTGCCCAATTATTAGTGAAATAATAATCTTATAACCCTTTTCAAGCCTTGCATTATGCATATGCAGGTAAAGCATTTTTTCTCAATTTTAAGGCCATTCAATTGCGTGATGGCTGCCTTTGGGGCATTCATTGGCTTCAGCATTGCCTCTGGCCAAATTCAGTTCAACCATGCAATTGGTGTTGCAATGCTTGTGGCGTTCCTTGTCTGTGCAGGGGGCATGGTAATAAATGACTACTTTGACAGGCATGTTGACAAAAGGCTGCACCCTGGAAAGCCTATTCCAAGCGGTGCAGTCCCAGCAAAGGCTGCGCTGGCCTATTCAATAATACTCTTCATTGCAGGAAACATTCTTGCTTTGGCATTCCTGCCCATTTCCTCAATTGCAATTGCGCTTGCCTTCACCCTGCTTCTTGTAATTTACTCTGCCTTTCTCTCAAGGGCAAAGTTTCTCGGGAACTGGGTGGTTGCAGCAGGAACAGCCTTCACGCTGGTCTTTGGGGCTTCAATAATTGGCGAATACTCTGTTGTGCTGTTTTTTGCGGCTGCAGCCCTGTTTGCAAACCTTTCAAGGGAGGTAATAAAGGATTCAGAGGATGTTGAGGCAGACAAAGGCTTTAAGAAAAGCCTTCCAATGCTTTTGGGGCATGGCTGCGTTTGCGCCCTGGTTTTCATCTACTACCTTATTGCAATTGCCGCTGTCTACTTTCCTGTGCTGCTTTTTTCAGCCGAAAAGCCCTTCTTCCTCATGGTTGTTTCAGCTGCAAACTGGCTATTCATACTGAGCCTTGCAAAGGCCTTGGAGAGAAAATTCAGGAAAGCGCAAAAAATCTCAAAAATTGCAATGGCAATTGCCCTTGTTGGCTTCCTTGCATGGGTGTTCTGAAATGCGTGAAACAATTATCCTGAAGGCAATTGCGCTTTTGAGGGAGCATGGCTTTTCTGTTGAGAGCTTTTTGCACAGCAATGCCTGCTTTGACCTTGTTGCAAAGAGGCCTGGCCTAACCCTTGTTCTAAAGGCATTCAACAACATTGACGGCTTGAGGGAAGAGCATGCAGCCGAACTCAGGAAGATTGCTTCACTGTTCAATGCAACTGTCCTGGTCATTGGGGAGAAGAGCAAGGCCTTTTCCCTGAAAACAGGCATTCTTTACGAGAGGTATGGCCTTGCTGCTTTGAGCCTTGGCTCTTTCAAAGGCTTGCTTAACGAAAAATTCCCTTCAGTGAGGTACTTTAAGGGAAAGAGCATTGTTGAACTGGACAATGAAAAGCTTAGGGAGAAGAGAAAGCAGTTGGGGCTTACGCTTCAGGAGCTTGCTGAAAGGCTTGACACAACTGTTGAGTCAGTCCACAGGTATGAGAAGGGCGCAACAGCCTCGCTTTCCACTGCTGAAAAGCTTGAGGACGCGCTTGCAACAAACCTCATAAAGAAGATTGACCTGTTTGCCGCTGAAAAGCCAAGCCAGGCAGAGATAAAGGGCTTTTACTCAGAGCAGATTGATGACGAGGCTCTGGGAAAAGTGCATGACTTGGGCGTGAGCATTGCCCTCTTCAGGCATTCGCCTTTTAGGGCATACAGCTCTCCAAAGGAAGGGCTCTTGATTGGAAAGGGCGTGAAGAAGCTTGAGATTAGGAAAAGGGCTGTTGAGCTTGGAAAGGCAAAGGATGTTTTCAAGGCCAAGCCCCTGATAATTGCCCATGAAGCAAGGTACAAGCAGGTTGACCACATCCCAATAGTGGCAGAGGAGGAACTTGGCTCGCTTGGCAAGTTCAAGGATTTAATGCACCTCATAAAGGAAAGGGAGAAGCTTGATTAGTTGAATTTGGGAATCTTTGCTGGGAATTTTTTTATGGGCTGGGGGAAAATGTGAGTTCCTTTGATTTTGAAGGGAAGAGGATACAGCTTGTTGAGGAAATGAAGCTCAATGGCAGCATCAGGGGCAAGGCTGTTGAAAAGGCTTTTCTTGCTGTCCCAAGGGAAAAATTTTTCCCAAATGAGATTCTTGGCGAGGCCTACATTGACCATGCTTTTCCAATTGGAAAGGGCCAGACAATTAGCCAGCCAAGCACTATTGCAGTAATGCTTGAAATGCTCCAGGTTGAAGATGGCAATAAGGTTCTTGAGGTTGGGGCAGGCTCTGGCTATGTTGCTGCGCTGCTCTCAGAGCTTGCAGGCAAAACCGGGGCTGTTTTTGGTCTTGAGCTCTTGCACGAGCTGCACATGCAGGCAGCCAAAACGCTTGCCATGCTAGGCTATGAGAATATTTTCCTCAAGTGTGGGGACGGCACGCTTGGGTGGAGGCAGCAAGCGCCCTTTGACAGGATTCTTGTAAGCGCTGCATCTTCCTCCTTTGCAAAGCCCTTGGCATCGCAGCTTTCAAGTTCGGGCTGTGCAGTTGCTCCAATTGGCAATAACTTCAGCCAGGAAATGGTTTTGTTTGGGAAGAGAGGCAGGAAAATTTTTGAGAAGGCGAGGTCAGGGCTTTTTGCCTTTGTCCCATTGAAGGGAAAGCACGGCCAAGAGAAATAGCTCTTTCACCAGCTACAACTTGGGCTGCTCTTGCTTTTGTGCTGTTAATGTTTTCAGATTGGGCTGCTCTTGCTTTTGTGCTGCTAATAATTCCAGATCCAGTTGCTCTTTGTGTACAGGATAACGCTGTCCTGCTTGGCATTGTATATGCCGACCCTTGCAACATTTAGCATTTCCGCTGGCTTTTCCTCAAACGCGTGCCATATCGCGCCCCTTATTTCGCTCTCTGACAAAGAGGTTCCGCCTGCGAGCTCTATTACTATTGTGTTGTCGCAAAGCCCTGTGTATGAGAACTCAAAGTTTTTGGCTTCCCTCACTACTGCATTTTTGATGCTTTTCCAGCTTTTCACCTTTCCCTTGAATGCAGCTGCTGAAACATAATGTGTCCTTGGGTTTACTTCAAATGCTGCGTCAACCTCTTTCTCTGAAGAAATGCCCCTTATAACTGTTTTTGGATGGCCTTTTGGAAAAAAGTTTTTGAATTCCTTCCCTTCAAGCTCTGCTGCCTGCTTTACCGCGCTGTCAATGTGCCATGCTTCCCTCATCACGTTAAGAACAGCATTTCCCCTGCCCTCTGGAAACTCGTCAAGCAGGAGGCAGTATCCAAGCAGTTCCTCTTTTGCCCATTCCCCAAGGTATCTCTTTCCAAGGGCTGTTTCCTGCAGCTTTTCCAGAGTGCTTTCAATCTCCCACCGGCTTTTTCCAAACCTTTCATCAAGCTCTGACTCAAGGAAGGCAAGCTTTTCCTCAGGGCCTTCAGGTGAAATGCTGCTGAGGGGGGTGAGCAGGCCCTGGCTTGAACTGCTCTGGCTGAATGAGTTTAGGAAGCTGTTTCCAAATCCGAAGAGCCAGTCAAAGTAGCCTGCTGATGCAAACACTGGGCTGGCTGCCAGGAGCAGCACTGCTGAAAGAATTGCAATCGCTTTTTTTGCTTCCATCCGAATGAAATGCTTTCATGGAAATTAATATTGGTTTGGTTGAAAAAAAGTAAACTGAATTGTTGCTTTCAATTGCCCTTCTTTGGGTTTTATTTCTTGCCGGTTTCAGAGCCACTGGCCAAGCCTGCTCTGCTGGCCCTTTTCCCTTGCCCTTTCCTCAAGCTTTGCAAGCGCGCTTTGAACGCGCTCCTCTGAAAAGTCGTGCTCGCCGCAGAGAAAGCTCAGGATTTTGTCTTTTTCAGGCAGCGTAAATTTTATTTCATAGCCCTTTGTTGATTCTGGGTTTAGGAAAATTTCCTCAATCTCCCTGTAGTCAAACTCTGGGTCATGGCCTGTTGCCTTTATTATGCCTTCAAATTTCTCGTGCTCCTGCACAAGCTTTAAAGCAGTTTTTGGGCCGATCTTTGGGAACTTTTCATTAAAATCCGTTCCAATTAATATGCCAATCCAGATGAGCTTTTTCCTGTCAATTCCAAGCGCTTTCAAATTCTTCTCCAGTTCAATCATTTCAGGCTTTACCTCGTAGTAGAAGTCCCTTCCTGGGGCTTTTCTTTTCCCGCTTACTGTAATGTTCCTCAAAAGCCTGCTTGCCCCAAATAGTAGGGCATCAAAGTCCTGTGAAACGCACCCATATAGGTCATTGCCTGCAACCATTGCTGAGATCTGGGCCTCGCCCTCTGAGGGTGCCTGTATAACAGGCAGACCCATGAGCTTTACAAGCTTTTTTGCGTCCTGCACCATTTCCTCAGTTAATTTTACTGCCTGCTGGGCATACTTTCTTGCTTCTGCCTCTTCACCCCTCTCCCTTGCCTTTTCAAACTTTTCCTTGGCCTCTGTCCTAATCCTGTTCCTTGCCTTTAGGGTTTCGCCCTTGAGCTCATGGGGCTTTCCGTCAAAGACAAAAACAGGCTTTATCCCTGCCTCAAGCAGGTTTATGGTCCTGTACAAAAGGCCTGTTAAATGCGAGGTTACCCTTCCCCTGCTGTCCATCAGTGGCGTGCCGTCCTTCCCCCTTATTATTGAGAGGAACTGGTAAAGCACGTTGTAGCTGTCAATGCCAAGCCTCCTTCCTGCAAGGAAATCAAGGGAAATCTCTTCCTTTTCAAGCAGGTCAGCAATTGCAGTGCCCATAACCATTATTTTTACAGGAAAAGCCCTTAAATTCATTTTCCTGCCTTAAAAAGCCAATATTTTGAGCCTTAACAGTTCGAAAAAGCAACAGAAAGGCTTAAATATCTGGCAAGCAGCAATTATTAGATGCAGGTCTAAAGCCTGCATGGAACTTAGTTTGTGAGCCTATCCCAATTCTTGAACTAAGTTCAAACCAACTCTCTTAGCTGCGAAGGAATCGTTTTTTGCGGTTCCTTCCCTAATTTCTTTCTATTTCAATTCAAGCCATGCCATTTTTCCTCTATTTCCTGGACCCAACCTTGGCCTTTTTTTCCTCTATTTCATGCTGCAAAACCCTAGCCTTTTTTTCCTCTATTTCCTGGACCCAATCCTGCATATTTTTAATAAAATTTCCCAGCCCTATTTTCATGGATGCAGTGCGAAATCTGCGGCAAGAATGCAGGAAAGGGCAGGGAAATCGAGCTTGACGGCTCTATACTCATTGTGTGCGATGCCTGCTCCTCTTTTGGAACTGTTACCAAAGAGCAGGTTCTTTGTGGGGAAAAGGCCCCAGCCCCAATGCCAAAACCCAACCTAAGGCAGGCAGCCATGCCCTACTACGAGTTTGAAGACCTTGACCTTGGGCTTGACCTTGCCCCTGATTACGGGAGCATTATTAGGAGGGCCCGCGAGCAGAAGGGCCTTACTGTGAAAGAGCTTGCAATGCGCGTTTTTGAAAAGGAGTCGGTGCTGCACAGGGTTGAATCCCAGTCCATAAGGCCAAGCGATTCCCTCATTTCAAAGCTTGAAAAGCAGCTTGGAATAAAGTTGAAGGCCAAGCCAGCCTAAGCTTTTCTGTGGCCCAAAATTCAAGCCAGCCTAATCTTTCCCATTCCCCTAAAAATTTCCAAGCGAGCCTAATCCCTTCCAAGCCCTTAAAATTTCCAAAGCCCTTTTGGCCTAAGCTTTGGCATAAAGTTAAAAACAAGAACATACTATTTTTTCTCAATGGACAAATTCCAAAAGCTTTTGATGGGCCTAGCAATTTTCGGCACTGCACTCCTTTCAGCAGCAATGCTTTTGCCAGCGCTTGACATAACTGGACTTTTCCTGCTATACCTTGTAATTGCATTCCTCACAGTGCCAACCTATATTTTCAAAACAGTGTTCAAGCTTGACTGCTTTTACATAATCACCCTGGTTAAAACCAAGCGCTTTATTGGATTCATTGGAAAGATTTCCAAGTGCAGGCTCTGGGACATTCTTGCAGACCTCGGCCTGGTAATTGGATTTGGGGCAATTGCAGTTGACTGCCTTTACGGAAGGCGCTTTTCCAAGGGGAAAAGAATCCTGGTTGCGCTGGCCTCAAGCGCAATTCTCTTTGCCCTTTTCCTGGGCTTCTTCATTGGCTTCTTTGTTTCACCTGAAGCAGAGGTTTTTCCAGTGCTAATCCTTTTCTCTGCCTCGTTTGCAATTGGGGGCATAATGCTTTTTGCCCTGGTTTCGCTTGCATGGCAGGCCTTTGACATCTTTTCAAAGATTCTGATTGGGAAAACGCCGTGCCCTGGCGTTGTCCCAATCATTCCAGGAGTGCAAATGCCAAATGTCCCATCATTCTTTACGCCGCCGCTCTCTGTCTGGGGTGCGTTCCTTATAATCCTTGTGGTGCACGAGTTTTCGCACGGCGCCCTGATGAAGCGCTGCAAATTGAAGATAAAGTCTGTAGGCATTGCCTTGTTTGGATTGCTTCCGATTGGCGCGTTTGTTGAGCCTGATGAGAATGAATTGAAGAGGCTGCCTGAGAGGCAGCAGCTCAGGGTTTATGCAATTGGCCCTGCCTCAAACATTTATTCAATGGCTGTTTTTATTGCATTGATTGCGCTTGCATCCTATGCCTTTGCGCCAATGCTGAATGAATCCATTGAATCTATGGAAAGGGCCATTGAGCTTGATTCAGTTGTGATTTCAAATGTCCTTGAAGATTATGACCTGTGCGGCAACACGATTGAGGTTCCTGCCCAAGGCGTTATTGAAAAGGGCTGGATTCTCAAAAGCTACAACGGCATTGAGCTTAAAACATTGCATGACTTGCGGGTGGCTTTCTCCATGCCTGGCAGGAATGTTTCAATGGTCTTCCTTACAAGCGATGGCCTTGTTGAGAAAACCCTTGAGAGGAACTCAAGGGGCGAAATTGGCATACAATCAGAGCTTGTTTACGCTGAGGGGAAGGGCCCCTCGCAGGAATACAGGGGCACTGTGTTCTGGCTCAGCAATGTTGGAACCTTCCTCTACTGGCTCTTGCTTTTGAGCCTTGCAGTTGCAATGATTAACTTTGTCCCAATGGACCCCTTTGACGGCGGAAAAATTGCGAAAATTATTTTCCTGCCCTACTTCGGTTTCCTTGGAATGGGCAAGCAGGACACTGAAAAGTTCATTGGAAGGCTCTTCCTCTGGATTGTTGCAGGCTTACTCTTCCTAAACGCGCTTCCGCTCGTACTTTAGGAAGGTCAAAATAGGTGTTTGGACTATCAACCCAGCTTATCATCTATTGTTCGGTTTCGATTATAACCACTTCAATACGCCTTTTCCCCTGTGGAATAAATGGAAAAAAAGTTAAAAAAAGAAAAAGGGAGGGAAATTTTTTCCCCTTACCTTACAAAGTCTATTCCGAGGTCGCCCCTGCCGCCTGATGACCCCATTCTTGAGCCTGCGCTATTTCCAACCGGGCCCTTGATGTATGGGCTGCTTACCCCTGTGAAGATGGTTATTACCTCCATCTTGTTCTCAAATGTGGGATCGACCCTGCTGCCCCATATCACAGAGGCCTTTGGGTCAATTCTCTCAGTGAGCATTTCGCCTACAGCGTTTGCCTCACCCAATGTTAACTCAGGGCCGCCAGTAATGTGAATCAAAGCGCCTGTCGCTCCGCCAATGTCAACGTCAAGCAAAGCGTTCTTCAGCGTGTCCTCAACCACTTCATTAACGCGGTCAACGCTCTTGCTCTCTCCAACTGCAATAACGCTCAAGCCCTTGTTGCTCATTACAGCGCGGACATCTGCAAAGTCAAGGTTTATCAGGCTTGGCTGAGTGATTGTTTCAGTAATTCCGCGAACAGTCCTTGCAGTTACCTCATCAGCAACCTTGAACGCGTCTTGGATTGGCAGGTTTGGAACTAATTCAACAAGCCTGTTGTTGTCAATCACAACCACAGTGTCTGTAACCTGCCTCAGGTTTTCAATTCCTTCCTCTGCCTTTATCAATCTGGCTTTTTCCAGTGCAAAGGGGTAGGTTACGATTGCTATTACGATTGCGCCCTGTTCCTTTGCAATCTCTGCAATTATTGGCGCTGCGCCAGTTCCTGTGCCTCCGCCCATTCCTGCTGAGATAAAAAGCATGTCAACATCGCTTAAAACCTCATCAAGCGCGCTCCTGCTGACCTCTGCTGCTTTTGCCCCAATCTCTGGAAAGCCGCCAGCTCCAAGCCCGCGGGTAACGCTCTTCCCAATAAGGATTTTTGTCAGTTCATCATTTATGAGTGCGAGATGCTGCTTGTCTGTGTTTACGCCAACAAGCTGCGCTCCACTAATTCCCATGTTTGCAAGCCTGTTAACGCCGTTGCAGCCTGCACCGCCAACCCCAACAACCATAATCTTTGGGGTTCCGAATTCCTCAATCTTGTCATCCTGCGTCCTGCTTGATGACTTATCCATTGCGTTTTCAACTATGCTCTTCAACTTATCACCCCTCCCTAAAAGAGAATGTATTTTTTAACAGCAAAAAAGCGCTGCATTAATATAGCAGCTAATCTCCTTAATATAGGTTCTGTTTTATGTATAAAAGCCTAATTTGGCCTTTTTTGGGGAAAGGGGAAAATATAACGCCGCAAGAGTTATGTA